>JAQUIV010000022.1 GCA_028681275.1 Aliarcobacter sp. | reverse complement strand
TACCTTTTAAGAATTTTGTTTAAAATTATTTGAGAATTGTAGAGTTTTTTTCAAATTTAATCTTCTTAATTTTTGCCATAATAATTGTTCATTATTGCTAAATATTTTATTTATTATTGTTGTTTTTAATAAATATTAAAATTACTATATAGGATAAAAATATATATAGTAAAAATATTAAGTTGAGTTAATAAAATATTTGCTACAATTCCCTTATGATTAAGAGACTAGAAGTATCTTCAGTCATTTTGCTTAATCCTCTAAGGTGCTTTATTTACTCATACAAGGGCTATAAGCCCTTTGTAAAAGGCTTCATTTATGAATAAATTATCTCTTAAAAATGCTTTTCAATCTTTTTTTCATAAACAGTATTTATTTGAAGATTTTTGTAATATTGAAATTTCAAAAGAGTATAAAGAAATTTTTTATTCTAAAAATACATTCTCTCCCTCAAAAAAATTAAAAGATTTTCAACGATTTTTAAATCTTTTTATATTTGAATATTTACCTATAAATGAAAAAGTTGTTTTCTCATATCGTAAAACAGTTAATGCAAAAGATGCAATTTTACCTCATTCAAAAAATAAATATATTTTGAGTACAGATATAAAATCTTTTTTTGCAAGTATGAATATTCATAAGTTAGAACATATTATTTTAAATAACATAGACAATTTTTTGATTAATGATAGCAAAACATATTTAGAACATATCATAAATTTAGTGACATATAATGGTATTTTACCTGTGGGTTCTCCTTCTTCTCCTTTAATTAGCAATAGTTATTTATTTGAATTAGATAATTTTTTAGAAGATTATTGTATTGAACATAACATTATTTATACTAGATATTCTGATGATTTTATTTTTTCATCTAATAACGAAGAAGAGTTAAAAGATATTATTAATGTATTACAAAAAATGTTTATTGATTGTGGTTTTGATGATTTTGAAATTAATGAGAAAAAGACAAAATTTCAAAAACAAGGTTTTAAAAAGATAGTTTTATTAGGTTTAGTTTTGACTCATCAAGGATTTATTACTGTTGATAATAAACATAAAAAAGAGATAGAAATACTTTTACATTTTTATTTAACAGATAAAGAAAAATTTATAAATTATTTTGCTAGTAATTTTTCTTCAAATATTGATAAAGTATCTGGTCTATTAAGCTATATAAATTCAGTAGATAGTTTTTATATTTCTAAACTTAGAAAGAAATATGGTAGTTTTATTGTTAATTCTTTTATTCATAGGGATATTAATGTTAAATTTTAAATTGCAGATTAAAAATATCCAGCATATAAAAGATTTTACCTTTGAAGTTGATTTATCTAAAAATAAAATAATGTCAATAGTTGGAAAAAATGGAGTAGGTAAAACTTTATTATTTAAATCTATACAAAATTTAGTAACATCAAATACATTTTCCAAAACATCAAATAAGCATATATTTAATCAAAATAGTGAAATTATTTATACATTGGATTTAAACAAAAGTTATGTTTTTTCTTATAATGATTCAGTCGAAACAATAGATTTAAAAGAAAGTGTTGATGATGAGATTATTAGAAATATAAATGTAGAACTTCCCATCCCTTTTGGTGAAAGATTTCAATTTAGAAGATTTGGAGAAATAGATTCACAAATAAGAACAGCGATTATTACTACAAAATATAATAAACCTAAAGAATTAATTGAACTTTTAAATTTTATTTATGATAGTAATCGATTTGATAATTTAATTGAAGTTGAAATAGCAAAGAAAAAGTTTTACGCGATTGTTTTAGATGATAATTATTATATTAGAGAAGATTACTTGAGTTCAGGAGAGTATTTTGTAATTAGTATTTATAAACTAATTCAAAGTAGATGTAAATTAATTGCAATTGATGAAATTGATATTTCATTAGATGCTATGGCACAAGTAAGATTTATTAAGAAACTAAGAGAAATGACATATAAATATGAGATAAATCTTATATTTTCTACCCATTCTTTAGGTATTATGAAAATGCTTGAAAGTGATGAACTATTTTATATGGATTTTAATGATGGTGATTGTATTTTAGAAAATAAATCGTATAACTATATAAAGAGTTTATTGTATGGATTTACTGATTATGATAAATATTTATTAGTTGAAGATGATATTTTAAAAGATTTTATAGAATTTGTTTTAGATGAAGAAAAACTTTTTCACAAATACATCATTTTGCCAATAGGAGGCGCTGATAATGTTATTAAGCTTATGGAAAAAAACAAAAGTAAAGAAGTATTTGGAAAAGTAGAAAATGTTAAAAGTATTTTAGATGGTGATATGAGTTCAAAAACAGCTTATAAGGATAGAATTGATATTTTATTTTTACCATTTGAAAGTGTTGAAAAAGAGTTTTTTGAATATTTTAATAAAAATGAATTTGGAGTATTTTCAGGAGAACAATTAAAATCTTATAATTTTCAAGGAACTTTATCTGATAAAAAAGCAGATAAAAAAATATACGAAATGTTTATAAAAAATAATTTAAAAACTCAAAAAGAGATTTTTGAATTTTTAAAATCAAAAAAGGAAATAGAAATTAATAATTTTAAGAAAAAGTTATCAGATTTTCTAAATAAATAAACAGCCACGCCCTAAAACGGCATAGCTGCTCCACTTGCTCCCATAATTTCCCTTGCATCTTCAGTCATCATTTCTGGACTCCATGGTGGAGAAAATACAAGTTTTACGAATACTTCATCTATTTCATCAACAGCTAAAGTTACATATTTTACTTGTTCTAATAAACTATCTGCAACGGGGCAAGTGGGGCTTGTTAGTGTCATTGTAACTGTGCAATATAAATAGTTGTTGTTTACATCAAATTCAATATTATAAATCAATCCTAAATCAAAAATATTTGCTGGAATTTCTGGGTCATACACTTTTTTTAGGTGTTCAATTACTTTATTTTCAATCTCTTTAAAATCAAAATTTGTTTCCAATTTTTATCCTTTATGCGTTTAGGGCATACTCTTTTATTTTTTTCATCATTCCAATTACGCCACTTTGTCTATTTGGAGTTATAACTTCGCTAAGTTTTAGTTCATGAACTATGTCCATATCAACATCTTTTAACTCTTGAATAGTTGAATCTGAAAATATTTTTAATATCATATAAACCAAACCTTTTACGATTATCGCATCACTTGTTCCATGAAAATACATCTTTCCATCTTTTATTTCGTGAGTTAACCAAACTTGTGAAGTACAACCGTGAACTATATTTGCAGGAATTTTATCGGCTTCATTAAACTCTTCAAGTTTTTTCCCTAAATCTATAATATATTCATATTTTGCTAATTCATCTTCAAAAAAATCCAAATCTTCTTTTATATCATTTACTCTTTGCTCTATCGTATTCAATTTTTAATCCTTTAACATTCCAAGTGCTTTTTCTAGTGCATCAATAAGATTATCCACATCCACATAATCATTATAAAATGCTGTTGAAACTCTAATAGTTCCTTTGATTCCTAGTTTTTTCATAATAGGTTGAGCGCAGTGATGACCAACTCGTACCGCAACTCCCATTTTATCAAGCAAAATTCCTATATCATCGTGGATTATTCCCTCAAAATTGAAACTTCTACTTCCAATACTATCTTTTATATCATTGTAAAAAATGATATTTGGAAGTTTTTTTAGTTCATCATCTAAATATTTATAAACATTATGTTCCATACTTAAAATATTTTCATAATGAACATGATTTATATACTCTATTGCTTTTCCAAAACCAATGATTCCCGCAATATTTTGTGTTCCTGCTTCAAATTTATATGGTGAATCAAGTAAAGTCGAAGCAGTAAAATCAACTTCATGAATTGTTGCTCCACCTGTTTGGTAAGGTTTTATATCTTTTAGAAAATTTTCTTTTATATAAATAGCTCCAACTCCCGTTGGTGCAAAGGTTTTATGTCCTGAAATTGCAAAAAAATCCACATCTAAGTCTTTAACATCAACTTTTAAGTGAGATAAACTTTGCGCCCCATCAACCATAACAACAGCTCCGTATTCATGGGCTAATTTTGTAATAGTTTTTATGTCATGGATTTTTCCAAAAGCATTTGAAATGTGAGTGATACTTACAAAAGCATTTGGATTTGTTTTTAATAACTCTTCAAAATGCTCAAAATCAAAATCCAAGTTTTCTCCACAATTTACAACTTCAATCCCAGCACCTAAAGTTCGTCCTTGCATATGCCAAGGAACAATATTTGAGTGGTGCTCTAAGCTTGAAATAATTACAGTTTTAAAATCTTTTGCAAAAGATGAGGCAATAAAATTTATAGATTCTGTAACACCTTTTGTGAAAATTATCTCCTCTTTTTTTGAAGCATTTATAAACTCTTTTAGAAGAGTTCTTGTTTTTTCAAACTCTTGGGTTGCTTTATTTGCATGACCAAAGTTGCTTCTGTGGGTATTTGCACAATATGTCTCATAATATTCAATCTGTGAATCAATCACCACTTTTGGTTTTTGAGTAGTTGCTCCATTATCCAAATAAACTGTTTTTGATTTTTGAAAATAGGGGAAATCTTTTTTAAACATATTTTTCTCTTTTATAAGTTTTAATAAACTCTTTTATAATTTCATCTTTTATATTATCAACTATTTTATTTTCAAAAGCACTTAATAACATCTCATAAGCCTCATTTTTACTAATTCCCCTTGATTGAAGATATAAAAGTTGCTCTTTATTTAATGTTCCAGTTGTTGTTCCATGAGAGGCTTCTAGTTCATCTATTAAAATTTCAAGGTGGGGTTGGGCAAAAATAGTTGCATCATCACTTAATAAAATCGTATTGCAGTTTTGAAAAGCCTTTGAAAAAAGTGCAGTTTCATTTACAATAGATTTTATTTTTACAACGGCTTTTGATTTCTCTTGTAAAGAGTTTTTATAGTTTATATTACTCGTTGAATTTTTTTCATTATGAATTGTTTTTATAAGATTTGAAGTTGTAGCTTCTTTGTTTAGTTTAACCAAAGCGTTTAATTCATAGTTTGCAAATTCGCTATTTAGGATATTTTCAAAACTATTTACTACAAAACCATCTCCATATTCAAAGTTTGAAATTTCCAAGTTTGAACTATTTTTTTGATTTACAGCAAGTGAAAAAATCATAGAGTTTGAATCGTTTATATCTTGAATTTTTGCATATTCAAGGCAAGCATTCTCTTCAAGTTCTATTTTTCTATTAACAGCATAAAAACTATTTTGGCAAGAGTTTACAAAAACTTCAACAATACTTGCTTTTATATCTTTTGATACTTTTATTTTTAATGAGTTTGAAAAAATTGTTTCATTCTTTTTTAATTTATGAATCAAAAAAATAGGTTCAGCAATGTTTTTATTTATAGTTATTATTTTTTGTTTATTGTCCAAACTTCTTGAAATATCAAATAAAACCGACTCATATTTTTCTTCATCAACAATAGTTTCTAAACCCATAATATCAAATTCATAGGTTTCAGCCTTTGCAAAGTCATAAGAAAAAAGCGAATCAAAATTTATTTTTAAAAACTCTTCATCATTTTTATTTGGAAGAGTTGTGTTTAGTTCATTTATTTTCATCTTTAATTCCTATTGCTTCATAACCTTTTTCATCTAGTTCTAAAGCTAAGCTATAATCTCCTGTTTTTACAATTTTTCCATTATGTAAAATATGAACAAAATCTGGTTTTATTAATTCTAAAAGTCTGTCATAATGAGTTATCATCAAAATCGATTTTTTACCATCAAGCATTGAGTTTATAACATTTGCAACGGTTTTTATTGCATCCACATCAAGACCTGAATCTATCTCATCAAGCATTATTAAATCAGGTTTTAGCATTAAAAGTTGGATTAGTTCATTTCGTTTTTTCTCACCACCACTAAAACCATCATTTAAATCCCTTTGTAGAAGTTTTCTATCGATGTTAAATTTTGCTGTTTCTTCTTTTGTAAGTTTTAAAAACTCCATAGCATCAATCTCTTCTAAACCATTATGAATTCTTTTGGCATTTATTGCAGTTTTTAAAAAGTAGCTATTATTTACACCAGCAACTTCAACTGGAGATTGAAAACTCATAAAAATTCCCTCATTTGCTCTAGTTGATACATCCATTTCAAGTAAATCTTTATTTTTATAAGTGATTTTTCCCTCATTTACAACACAATCATAATGCCCACTTAAAGTTTTAACTAATGTAGATTTTCCAGTACCATTTGTTCCCATTAATACATGGATTTCACCCTCATTTATCTCTAAATCTAAACCTTTTAAAATCTCATTTTCATTTATAGTTACATGTAAATTTTCTATTTTTAATAATCTATTCTTTTTCATAATTTAACCCACACTTCCTTCTAATGATATATTTAATAACTCTTTTGCTTCTGCTGCAAACTCCATTGGTAACTCTTTAAGCACCTCTTTACAAAAACCATTTACAATCATAGCTATTGCATTTTCTTCACTAATTCCTCTTTGAGAGATATAGAAAAGTTGTTCATCTGAGATTTTCGAAGTTGTTGCTTCATGTTCAATATTTGCACTACTATTTCTAATTTCATGGTATGGATAAGTGTGAGCATGGCATTTATTTCCAATCAAAAGTGAATCACACTCTGAAATATTTCTTGCATTTGAGGCACTTTTCCCAACTCTAACCAATCCTCTATATGCATTACTTCCACTCATAGCTGAAATACCTTTTGAAATAATAGTTGATTTAGTATTTTTTCCTAAATGCACCATTTTAGTTCCAGTATCTGCTTGTTGTGATTTTGAAGCAATGGCAACTGAATAAAACTCACCAACACTATTATCACCCTGTAAAATACATGATGGATATTTCCACGTGATTGCACTTCCTGTTTCTACTTGTGTCCAAGAGATTTTAGAGCTATCACCTTTGCAAATTCCTCTTTTTGTTACAAAGTTTAAAATTCCACCTTTTCCATTTTCATCACCTGGAAACCAGTTTTGAATAGTTGAATATTTTATTTGAGCATTTTTTAAAGCAACTAATTCAACAACAGCAGCATGAAGTTGTCTTTCATCTCTTGTTGGAGCTGAACATCCCTCATTATATGAAACATAACTTCCTTCATCACAAATAATCAAAGTTCGCTCAAACTGTCCAGTATTTAAAGCGTTTATTCTAAAATAAGTTGAAAGTTCCATTGGACAGCGAGTATTTGGTGGAATATAAACAAAACTTCCATCAGTAAAAACTGCACTATTAAGACAGGCGAAATAGTTATCAACAGCTGGAACAACTGATGCTAAATACTCTTGCACAAGTTCTGGATGTTTGTGGGCTGCTTCGCTAATTGAGCAAAATATAATTCCAAGTTTTTCAAGTTCATCTTGATATGTTGTTTTTACTGAAACCGAATCAAAAACAGCATCAACAGCAACAGTTTTTACACCAGCTAGTTGTTTTTGCTCTTCAAGGGGAATTCCAAGTTTTTCGTAAGTTTTTAAAATCTCAGGGTCAAGTTCATCTAAAGAATCTAAAGCTTTTTTAGGAGCTGAATAATATGCAATATCTTGATAATCTATTTTTGGATATTTTAGATTTGCCCAAGATGGTTCTTCCATTTTTAGCCATTTTTTGTAGGCTTTTAGTCTAAAATCCAACAACCATTCAGGTTCATTTTTTTTAGCACTAATTGCTTTTATTACATCTTCGTTTAAACCTTTTTCAAAGGTGTCACTTTGTACTAAAGTTTCAAATCCTAGTTTGTAGTCTTTGTTAATAATATCTTCTAACTGTTTATTGTCGCTCATTTTGGACTCCAATTTTTCAAGCTTTTATAATTAGGATAAAATATCTCTTATTTAAAATGGTATCATAACTTAACATTCAATGTAAAGATAAATTATTTTTTTTAATCAGAAAAATAATACATATCTTTTATTTAATTATTAAAGGATATAATACCCTATCTAACTATGAAAAGAGTTTATGAATTTTATTACTTTTAAAAATTTTCTTAGAGAATTTATATTATTAATTTCGCTATTTTTTATTATATTAATTTCTGTTTTTTCTTATTTTTCATACCAACATAATAATAGTATAAATAATTATTTGGACGATTTAAGTAAACAGTATGAACTGCAATATCATATCACATATGATAATTTCCACAAGTTATCACAAAACACTTTTTATGGAATTATCAATAAACCAGAAATATACAACCTTGTAAAATATGCTTTTAAAAAAGATGAAAAAACTCAAAGTTTTTATCGTCAAGTTTTATATGACAGATTATTATCAGATTACAATAGATTATTAGATTTTAAATTCAAACAAATACATTTTCATTTTCCAGATAACACTAGCTTTTTAAGAATGCACAAACCAGATAAATTTGGTGATGATTTAAGTGATTTTAGGTTTAGTATAGCTAAAGTAAACAAAACTTTAAAACCTTTAGATGGTTATGAAATAGGAAAAATTGTTGATGGTTTTAGATTTGTTTATCCTATTTTTGATGAATCTTTATTACATGTGGGAAGTATTGAAATATCAATGGATTCTGATTTTTTTGATAAAACTTTTGAACAAAATTTTGGTGTTGATACTCATTTTTTAGTTAGAAAATCTATTGCTGAAAAAAGAATGTTTCCTGAACTTTTTAAAGAGCTTAAGGTTAGTCATGAAAATGATAAATATACATATTCTGAAAATGTAAATGAAGAATTTTTACATTATACAGATTCAGAATTTTACTCTTTAGAGGAAAAAAACTTAATATCTTCAAAGATGGAAAATAGTGAAAAATTCATTATAAACAAAAAATATAAAAATAAATATCTAGCTATTTATTTTTTACCTATTCCTGATATTGAGGGCAATAAAAACTCAGCTTATATGGTTTTATATAAACATTCAGATTTAATAGAACAAGTTAATTACAACTATTTTAAAATGATTTTTATTCTATTTTTATTTACTCTATTGTTTGTTTTTTATATGAGATATAAATACAAACAGATGTTACAAGATAAAAATAATGAATATATGTTATCTCAACAAACAAAAATGGTTGCTTTAGGTGAAATGATACAAAATATTTCCCATCAATGGAGACAACCATTAAGTGTGATTTCTATATTAGCAAGTGGCTTAAAACTCAAAAAACAGTGCGCGATTTTAGAAGATAAAGAGTTTTATGACAATCTTGATGGAATACTTAAAAATACAGTTTATTTATCTCAAACAATAGAAGATTTTAGAAGTTATTTTGATGAAAGTTTAGAAAAAAGCAATTTTAATTTAAAAAACATAATATCTCAATGTATAGCAATGTTTAAAGAAGAATTGAACACAAATAACATAGTTATGATTGAAAATGTTGATGATATTGAGTTATGTACTTATGAACAAGAACTAAAACAAGTTTTGATAAATCTGCTAAAAAATGCAAAAGATTTTACAAAAGAGGGTGTTATAGTAATAAATGCCCATGAAAAAAAGAATGAAATTAGAATTGAAATTCAAGATAGCGCAGGAGGAATTCCAAAAAGTATAATAGAAAAGATTTTTGAGCCATATTTTACAACAAAACATAACTCTTTTGGAATTGGATTAGGGCTTTTTAGTTCTTATGAGATTGTAAATAATGAGTTAAAAGGTAATATTCTCGTTGAAAATAGGGAGTTTAACTACAATTTCAAAACATACAAAGGTGCATGTTTTTCTATTGTTTTATATAGAGATAAATTATAAAAAGGGAAGTTATAATGAAAAATAGTTTTAATTTGAAGTTTTCAATTTTGGTTGGTATATTAACATTTACTATTGCCATGACTGTTGGATTTTATTCAAATAGTATTTCGCAAAAACAGTTAGAGATAAACTCAGGAGAATCTTTAATAAAACTCTCAAAAAGAGTAAATGATATTCTTGATAGGGAAATGTTAGAAAGATATAGGGAGATAAAATTTGCAGCATCATTACCAGTAATGACAAGTGAAAAAAGCTCTATTGATGAAAAAAGAGAGTTTATTGAAAAAATAAAAAATAATTACAATCATCACGAATGGATTGGTTATGCATTACCAGATGGAACAGTACAAGTAGGAACAAATGGTTATTTAGAAGGTAAAAATGTAAAAGCTCGTCCTTGGCATCCAAATGGTTTGGAAGCTCCTTATATTGGAGATGTTCATGATGCTTTATTATTAGCGAAACTTCTACCAAACAACAGTGGTGAACCAATATATTTTTCAGATGTTGCTTTTCCTGTATTAAATAATGAGGGTAAAACTTTAGGAGTTTTATGTACTCATTTAACATGGCAATGGACAAGGGATGTTATTAGAGGTATTCAAAGAGATAATAATGTGGATATATTTTTGTTATCAAAAGATGGGTTAATATTAGTTGGTCCAGATAAAACAGAAAGAACTAATATTTCAGATGTATCTAAAAATGTTGCAGAAACTTTCAAAGGAAATGAACCTTTGTATAAAACAATTATGTGGGATGAAGAATCAAAATATTTAACAGCAAGTAGTGTTAGTTTTGGTTTTGAAGAGTACAAAGGTTTTTCATGGAAAGTAATAGTTAGACAACCAGTTGATAAAGCTTTCAAAATTGCAAATGATAATACTAGTTTAGTTTTTTATATTAGCCTTATTGCTGGTTTACTTGGAGCATTAATTGGAATAATTATTTCAAATATAATATCAAATCCATTAAAAAAACTGAGTCAAATAGTTGATAATTTAAGAGAAAATAAAAAAGTAGATTTTTTAGAAAAAGTTTCAAATGATGATATTGGTAAACTTCACAATGCAATTGAAAACTTATATAAAAGTCTAAATGATGAGTCAAAATTAAAAGAAGATGCACAAAATAAAGTAAATTTATCTTTAAAAGTTTTTGAACAAGCTTTAGAGGGAATAATAATTACAGATGATAAAAATAATATTATTCTTGTAAATAAGGCATTTACAGATATTACGGGTTATCAAATGGATGAAGTATATGGGAAAAATCCATCTATATTAGGTTCACAATTACAAGACGAAGAGTTTTATAAAGATATGTGGAATAGTATAAAAACAAGTGGTAAATGGGATGGTTTAATAAAAAATAGAAAAAAAGATGGAACAATTTATGAAGAATATCTAAAAATTTCATCTTTAAAAGATGAAAATGGAAAAGTTATTAATTATCTTGCCACATTTAATAGTGGTTTTTAAAAGATAATCTTGATAGAATTCGGCACTTAATTTTATTTAAATAAATTAAGTTGGTCTAATTAAGACAAACTTTATCCTATTTAGATTAAAATACAAAAAAAGTATTAGAAACTATAAGAATTTTTTAGGAATACTTTTTGCATAGAAGATAGAATAAGATTAAAAATTATAGGAACAATTATGGAAGTTTATTTAGATAATAATGCAACAACAATAGTAGACCCAAAAGTTTACGAAGAGATGAAACCATTTTTTTGTGATATTTATGGAAATCCAAATTCGCTTCATAAGTTTGGAGCAGGGACTCATCCAAAAATGGTTGAAGCTTTAAATTTTTTATATGAAGGAATTAATGCAGCTGATGAGGACGATATTATCGTAACTGCAAATGCAACTGAAAGTAATAATACTGTTTTAAAAGGTATATGGATAGATAAAATTTTAAATGGTGATAAAAAACATATTATAACTTCAGAAGTAGAACACCCATCAATCACAGCAGTTTGTAGATTTTTAGAATCTCAAGGTGTAAGTGTAACTTACCTTCCTGTTAATGAAGAGGGAGTTTTAGAAGCTAGTTCTGTAAAAGAGTTTATTAGAGAAGATACAGCGTTAGTTTCAATTATGTGGGCAAACAATGAAACAGGAAAAATTTTCCCAATCAAAGAAATCGGAGCTATCTGTAAAGAAGCTGGAGTTCCTTTTCATACAGATGCAACTCAAGCAATTGGAAAATTACCAGTTGATGTTCAAGAATTTAATGTAGATTATTTATCATTTTCAGCTCATAAATTCCACGGACCAAAAGGTGTTGGTGGATTATATGTGAGAAAAGGTTTTGCTTTAACTCCATTATTTCACGGTGGTGAACAAATGGGTGGATTAAGAGCAGGAACTGTTGATGTTGCGTCAATGGTTGGAATGGGTTGGGCTATGAAACTTGCAACTTCAACTATGGCTTTAGCTTATGAAAAAAATCATGTTTCAAAACTTAGAGATAAATTAGAAAATGCGATTTTAGAATTACCAGAAACTGTTGTAATTGGTGGAAAAGAAAATAGAACTCCAAACACAACTTTAATCTCTTTTAGAGGTGTTGAGGGTGAATCAATGTTATGGGATTTAAATCAAAATGGAATTGGTGCAAGTACAGGAAGTGCTTGTGCATCTGAAGATTTAGAAGCAAATCCAGTTATGAATGCATTTGGAAGTGATAGTGAGTTAGCTCATACAGGTGTTAGATTTTCTTTAAGTAGATTTAATACAGAAGAACAAATTGATTATGCGATTGATGTTATCAAAAAAGCAGTTACAAGATTAAGAAATATTTCAAGTTCTTATGCTTATGCACCATCATGTCATAAATCAGGTTTATAATAAAAAATATAGAATATAAAGGAAAATACGATGGCAAAAAATACTTTAATTAGTGGATCAATTTGGGACGAATACTCAAATCAAGTTGTAAATAGAATGAATAACCCAAAACACCAAGGTGAAATCACAGAAGAGAGAGCTGCTGAACTTGGAGCAAAATTAATCGTTGCAGATTTTGGAGCTGAATCATGTGGTGATGCTGTAAGACTTTATTGGGCAGTTGATGAAGCTACTGATAAAATTTTAGAATCAAAATTTAAATCTTTTGGTTGTGGTACTGCAATCGCATCTTCAGATGTTATGGCTGAACTTTGTATTGGAAAAACAGTTGATGAAGCTGTAAAAATTACAAATATCGATGTTGAGTTTGCACTAAGAGATAATCCAGAAACACCAGCTGTTCCACCTCAAAAAATGCATTGTTCAGTTATGGCTTATGATGTTATCAAAAAAGCAGCGGCTGATTATAAAGGTGTTGATATGGAATCATTTGAGCAAGAACAAATCATTTGTGAATGTGCAAGGGTTTCATTAGCAACTTTAAAAGATGTTATTAAAATTAATAAATTAACAACAATTGAGCAAATCACAGATTATACAAAAGCTGGTGCATTTTGTAAATCATGTATTAAACCAGGTGGACATGAAGCAAAAGATATTTATTTAGTAGATATTTTAGCTGATATGTTAGCTGAAAGAGAACAAGAAAAATTAAAAACAGCAGCAGATGCAAGTGCAGCTGGTGAATTAACATTTGATAAAATGACATTAGTTCAAAGAATTAAAACTATCGATTCAGTATTAGATTCAGACATCAGACCAATGCTTGTAATGGATGGTGGAAATATGGAAATTATCGACATCAAAGAAAATATACCTCATTATGATTTATATATCAGATATTTAGGTTCATGTTCAGGATGTTCGTCAGGAAGTACAGGAACTTTATTTGCAATTGAGTCTGTATTACAACAAAAAATTGATGAAAATATTAGAGTTTTACCAATCTAATTATTTAGATTTTTAGAGTTTTTTTTAAAGGGATTTGCTTTTTGGCAAGTCCCTTTTTTTGTTTTGAATAAAATCTAACTTTATTTATTATCTTTCTATGATAAAATCTAAATATAATAAAATCATATTTTTAAAGTTGATAATGAAATTATGAAACTAAAAAGGTTCAAATATTAGAAAATATTTGTATTTAAAATGAAAAAATTAAAATTATAGAAGGTATTTGATGAGTGAATTTATTGAAATCTTTATAGAACAGGAATCCAATAATATTTCAGTCAATAGTATGAATGAAATAAATAAATTTTTGCCATATTATAAAAATATTAATAATGATAATCTTGCATATTTATTTGCATATTTTCATTTTAAATTCAATAATTTATTTGAGTTTTTAAATTATAAAATTGATGTTAATAGACATTATAATGCAGATAGTAGTAGAGAATTAATTAGTATTATTAATGATGAAAGAAATTTATACAATGAGCTTAAAAATTCCATATATTCATTTTACATTGAAGAAGAGTATTTAAATCTAATTAATTTATGTGAACCTTTTTTATCACAAAGTGGTGGAAGTTCTATTCCCGAAGATTTTAATAAAATAGCTACAATTAAATCAAGACCAATTTTTTATTTGAATTCAACAGTTAATATAAAAAATTCACAGGTTAATTTAAAATTAATTGGTGAAGGTTCTTATGCAAAAGTTTTAAAATATAAAGATGAGTCTTATGATAAATATTTTGCTATTAAAAAAGCTAATAAAGATTTAAATGAAAAAGAACTTGAAAGATTTAAAATTGAATTTGAAACAATGAAGAAAGCTAATTCACCATATATTTTAGAAGTTTATATTTATAATCAAGATGATAGTTCATATATTATGGAATACGCAGACCTTACTCTTTTTAAATACATAGAGCAAAATAATACAAAGTTAAAACTACCACAAAGAATAGGAATTATAAATCAAATATTTAGGGCTTTTGAATATATCCATCAAAATATTGGATTACACAGAGACATTAGCATTACAAATATTTTATTAAAAAAATATGATAACGATTTATTAGTTATTAAGGTTTCTGATTTTGGACTAGTAAAATTAAAAAATAGCACACTTACAAGTGATAATACAGATTTTAAAGGTTCATTAAATGATCCAAAATTAAATGTTGTTGGTGGATTTAAGAATTATGTAATAGAACATGAAACTTATGCTTTAACAAGACTTATTTATTTTATTTTAACTGGTCGAGTAACTATTAATATGAAATTTGATAATAAAGATTTTGAAATATTTATACATAATGGAATATCTGATAATTTAATTAGAAGATATAAAAATATTCAAGAAATGAAAATAGCATTTAATAAAATTAAATTTAGTACGAAAAATTAAAAAAAACAACACCTTTCCCTTTTCTCTGATTCTTTACTAACACAAATTCTAGTTTCCTAAAAAACATAGAAACAGAAAACTTGTTTCGTGCTAAATAAAACTATCAAAAAATAACAAATTGTAATATTTTTAGTTATTAATCAAAAAAGTTTATATAATCTTTCATATAAATCCAAAAGGATATAAGATGCAAGAAAATAAAGCAAATATTATAGTTTACAATGATGGAGAATTAGAACTAAACGTTTCAGTTGAGCAAGAAAGTGTATGGTTAAATAGAAATCAAATAGCCGAACTTTTTGGTAGAGATGTAAAAACTATTGGTAAGCATATAAATAATATCTTTATTGAAGGTGAACTTGTTAGATTTTCAGTTGTCGCAAATTTTGCGACAACTGCTTCTGATGGGAAAATATATGATGTTGAATACTATAATTTAGATGTAATTATTTCTGTTGGTTATCGTGTCAAATCTCAAAAAGGTGTAAGATTTCGTCAATGGGCAACATCTGTACTCAAAAATTATATTCAAAATGGCTATGTCATAAATCATCATAAAATTACAGAACAAAGACTTTTTGAACTAGAAAATGATATGCAAATTATAAAATCAAAAATAAAAGATAATAGCTTAGAATTTACTCAAAATATCTTTTATGAGGGGCAAATTTATGATGCTTACTCTTTTATAAATGATTTACTAAAACTAGCTAAAAAAGAAGTAGTTTTGATAGATAACTATATAGATGATACAGTTTTTACTTTATTTTCAAAATATTCAAATATAAGTTTCACAATTTATACAAACAATATTTCAAAACAACTAAAACTAGATTTTGAAAAATACTCAAAACAATATAAAAATATAGAGTTAAAAATATTTAAAAACTCCCATGATAGATTTTTGATTTTAGATAAAAAAGAGATTTATCACATTGGTGCAAGTTTGAAAGATTTGGGCAAAAAATGGTTTGCATTTTCAAAATTTGAAATAGAGAGTTTTAATATTTTAAAAAGATTGCAATAAAGCTTATAAAAAGTCAATATGTTTTATCATAGAACATTATAAAAAAGGACACAAAATGTTTGCTATATATAACAACGGAAATGTTGATTTTAAAAGTACATCCGATGATTTATATGCTTTAAAAAGTATTGAAAAAGTTCAGCCGAGTCATTTAAGGGCTGAAGATGGATATTTTGAAAATCTTATAAAACAGCAAAATAATAGAAATAGTGAATCAAATAAAGAGGCGTTAAATTCTTATAAAAAAATGGCAAATATTGATACTTCTGATATAGTATTTCATGTAAAAGATATTATGACAAAAGATTGTATTTATATTGATTCAAAATCAACAATTCAAGATGCGTATAATGTTTTAAGAGAGTTCAAAATAGGTCAAATGCCAATAGTCTCTTTTGGTAAAAGAATTATGGGAATGATTGATAAAAAGATGATTTTAAATCTTTTAATGGAAGATATAGAAAATAGTAAACATATTTTAGAAAGAAAAATTGAAGATATATATTTACCTCAAATTATCACAACAGACCCTTTAACTGATATTAGAAAAGTTGCCAAAGTAATGATTGATTTTAAACTTCATGCTATTCCTATTGTTACTGAAAATGATACTTTAATTGGGATTGTTTCTAAAACAGATATTATCAAAGCAGTTTCTCATATTCCGCAATTTCAGCTTTGGTCTTGATTATTATCAATTAAAAATATTTTTCTTTTACCTATAATACGAAAAATACATTATTAAGGTAATAACATGAATACAATTTCATCTTTTTTGACAAGTGACCACAGAGCTTGCGACAATGAGTTCGCAAATTTAGAAAATGCAATTGCTTCGCAGAATTGGGAAGAGGCAAAAAGTCAGTTTGACAAATTTTCTGCTGATTTATTACACCATTTTGATATGGAAGAAAAAGTAATGTTTCCAGTTTTTGAAGAAGTTACAGGAATGAGTCAAGGGCCTACAATGGTTATGAGAATGGAACATTCACAAATGAGAAATATCTTAGATGATTTAAAAACTGACATAGAAAAAAAAGATAAAAATCACTTTTTTGGTGTTAGCGAAAGTCTTATGATGTTGATGCAACAACATAATATGAAAGAGGAACAAATGCTTTATGCTATGGCTGATATGCATTTAGGTTCAAGGGTTTCAAAAGTTATTGAAGATATGAAAGCCTTATAAAAAATGTTCAATCAAGGTTTAAGCCTAGACCAAGCCCCACCAATAAGTGTTCCTTTTAGGTTTTTTTTAACTGCTCCAATTTTTGGAGTAGTTATCTCTATTGTTCTTTTTTTTACACCTTTTTCTGAAAGCTCAAATCAATATTCACATTTTGCAATAGGTATAATTCATCTATTTACACTTGGAATTTTATCTATGATAATTTTTGGTGCAATGCAACAAATGATGCCAGTTTTAGCTGGTGCAATCATAAAAAAGCCAAAATTATTTGCAAATATTGTTCATACTTCACTGGTTTTGGGAACTCTATTTTTGAGTTTTTCTTTTATCTTAGAAGTTAGAAATTTACTTTATTTTGGAGTTATATTTTTAGCCATTGCATTTTTAACTTTTTTTATTATGAGTATAAAACTTTTATTTAATGTGAAGTTTTTAACATCAACTGTAAAAGCTATGAGATTATTTAGCCTTGCTGGATTAATAACTCTATTTTTGGGTTTATATCTTGTTTTTTCACATATAAATCTAAGTTTTGATGAAAACTATTATATGGTTGTGTTTTTACATATATTATTTGCTTTATTTGGATTTGCACTTTTACTTATTATGGGTGTATCTTTTCAAGTAATTCCTATGTTTTATGTGGCGCTTGATTTTCCAAAATTTATTCAAAATAAAATGCCTTTGATTTTATTTGTTTTACTTTTTGTATCTGCTGTTTTTTTATATTTTGGAATAAACTTTTTGATTTTAAAAATCATCTTTGCAACATTAATTGTAAGTTTTTGTTTTTATGGTTTAAAATCACTAAACAACAGAAGAAGACCTGTATTTGATGCAACTTTATGGTATTGGAAACTTTCATTATCTTCTTTGATTATTTCGATGATTATTTGGCTATTTAATCTTTTTGAATCAAATTATATTTTAGCAATAGTGTTTGCTTTTGGATTTTTGTATTCACTTTTACAAGGAATGGTTTATAAAATAATTCCTTTTTTATCGTGGTTTCATTTAAATTCAAAGGGTTATTTTAAACTACCAACTATTCGAGAGTTTATTGATGAAAAGTATATTAAAATTCATTTTTTTGTACATTTGATTTCTATTGTATTTTTTATTTTAAGTTATTTTGAAAATAGTTTGATTTATGTAGCTTCTATTTTATTTTTAATTTCAAATATTCTATTTTTTATAAATTGTATAAGTGCAGTTAAAAAGTATTCTTCCATAGCCAAAACAGACCCAATGGATTTATCAGTCTTTAAATAATATCACTTGTGTTATAATGTCGCCTTAATTTTAAGGGACATTATAATTTAGGGAAATCAATGGCAAATCAAAATAATCAAATTTTAAAAAACACAAATGCACAAATATTAGATGAATTTAACGCTTCAATAATGTTTGATAAAGAACTTTATGCACAAGATATTAGAGGTTCAATCGCTCACTCACAAATGTTAGCTGAACAAGGAATTTTAACAACTGAAGAGCAAAAAGCAATCGAGCTTGGACTTTTACAAGTAAAAAATGAGATTGAAAGTGGAGAGTTTAAATTTTCTTTAGCTTATGAAGATATTCATATGGCAGTTGAAACAAGACTTACTGAAATCATAGGTGAGCCAGGGAAAAGACTTCATACAGCAAGAAGTAGAAATGACCAAGTTGCAACTGACTTTAGACTTTATGTTCAAGATAAATCTTTGAGTATAAAAGAGCAATTAAAAGAGTTAGTAAATACTTTTGTTGATGTAGCATCAAAACATACAACTACATTAATTCCTGGAATGACTCACTTACAACACGCACAACCTCTTAATTTTGGTTATCATTTATTAGCTTATGCAAATATGTTTAAAAGAGATTTTGAAAGATTTGAAAGTTCTTATGAAAGAAACAACTATTGTCCTTTAGGAAGTGCAGCACTTGCAGGAACTCCACATAATATAAATAGAATTTCAACATCACAAAAATTAGGATTTATAGCACCAACTTCACATGCTATGGATACAGTTTCAGATAGAGATTTTGCCTTAGAAATTTTATTTAACATAAGTACAGCAATGATGCATATAAGTAGAATCGCTGAAGAGCTTATTTTATGGTCATCATATGAATTCCAATTTGTAAGAATGAGTGATGAATATGCAACTACAAGCTCAATCATGCCACAAAAGAAAAATCCAGATGTTCCAGAACTTTTAAGAGGAAAAACTGGTCGAGTTTATGGAAATCTTATTTCACTTCTAACTGTTATGAAAGGTTTACCACTTGCCTACAACAAAGATACTCAAGAAGATAAAGAGGGAGTTTTTGATTCAGTAAAAACTGTGGAAATCTCTATCTCTATTTTAAATGAAGTAATCAAAACTATGATTGTAAATGTAGATAAAATGCAAAATGCTTGTAAAATAGGGCATTTAAGTGCAACAGATTTCGCTGATTATTTAGTTCAAAAACAAAATATGCCGTTTAGAACAGCTTATTATTTAACAAAAGATGTTGTGGCAAAAGCGAATAGTTTGAATAAAGATATTAGTGAATTAAATATTGATGAAATTAGAGCTTCAAATGAAGAGTTAAAAGATATTAGTGAAGAGATTTTAATGTTCTTAGATTTAAGAAATTCAATGAATGCTAGAGTTTCATTAG
>JAQUIV010000122.1 GCA_028681275.1 Aliarcobacter sp. | reverse complement strand
AATAAAGATATTAGTGAATTAAATATTGATGAAATTAGAGCTTCAAATGAAGAGTTAAAAGATATTAGTGAAGAGATTTTAATGTTCTTAGATTTAAGAAATTCAATGAATGCTAGAGTTTCATTAGGTGGAACAGCAACAAGCCAAACAGAAAGTCAAATAGAAGCTTTTAAAGAGTGGTTAAAAAAGTAGTTTAAAAGAATAAGATGAGAAAAATCTCATCTTATTAAAAAAGTTTATCTTAGTAAGAATTTTTTTGTTAATTTAAATAAATTTGATATATCAGTTTTTCCAACAAATCCATCAACACCAACTTGACTCATTTTCCCTCTTACTGCATCTGTTGTCATTGAAGAGTTTACAATAACTGGAATATGAGATAAATTTTTGTGATTTTTTATAAATGAAGCAACTTGATAACCATCAGTTCCTGGCATTTCAATATCTGTAATTACCATACCAATTTTATCAGGATTTAACTCTTCTAATCTTTTTATTAAAAGTGTTCCATTTGCATAAATTTCATAATCAAGACCTGTTTCTTCAAAAAATGAAGATAAAACTTCTCTTGCAACACCTGAATCTTCAGCTGCTAAAATAAGTTTACTAGATTCTAATTTTTCATCTACATATTTTCTAATTTCATCAGAACCATCATCTGTCCAGTGAATATCTCTTAATAATTGCTCTGCATTAAATACCGTACAAAGTTCATCTTTATTATTTACTTTTACGTAAGTTGTATATGTTATTTTTGAATTAGTTTCTTCTGTATGTCTTAATTCATTTGTTGTTTTTTCAACAATATCAAGCATATCTTTTACTAGGAAACCAATTTTTTTATGGTTAAATTCGCAAAATATAATTAATTTGTAATCTTTCACTTCTAAGGCTGGAAGACCAAGCCAAGCATCAAGATTAATAAGAGTTACTGGTTCACCCCTAATTGTCGCAATTCCTGCTATTACATTTGTATCTTTTGGCGTATCGTTAATTGCTACTTCTTCAGTAATTATAAAAGCTTTAACTTTTGCTATATTGATTGCGTAAATATTACTGTGACCTGTGTAAAATACAGCTAATTGTTGAACATTTCTAAGATGTCCTTGAGTCATTTGTTCAACACTACCACTAATACCGCTCATGAGAATCCTTTATTAAGTATAAGTCATTTATTATATAGATTTTAAACTTTAAGTAACTTTAAGTTATTTTTGCAGTTTATTTACCAATTTTTGAATAGTTACCGATGCCATCATTAATCCGAATGAACCAGTTACTCCCTCAAAACTACCTTTTTCTAAACACATTGGAAGTTCCGATGAAAAAATTACTTTAAATTTTTTCTTAAATCCTTGCGCTTTTAATTCTGTTCTAATTTTTTTAATAAAAGGGTCATTGTATGTGTCCCAAATAGAGATATACTCTATTTTTGATGGGTCAATTCTTTTTGCTCCACCACTTGTACTAATAATTTTTGTGAAATGTTTTTTTATTAAATGAACTTTTGGTTTAACATCATCAATTGCATCTAAAATATAATCATAAGAAGAAAAATCAAAATTATCAATCCATTCAGGTGTAATTTTCACATGAATAGGTGTAACTTCAGGATATTTTTCTTTTAAAGCTTCAACTTTTACACGCCCAATATTTCCAGAACTACCCATTTGTCTATTTAAATTTGATTCTTCATAAGTATCAAAATCAACAATAGTTATATTTGTAATCCCTGTATTATATAAAGCGTCCAAAGCAAAACTTCCAACACCACCAACACCTAAAAGTATTAGTTTGACATCTTTGAATTTTTCAAAAGTATCAGCACCGAATAGCTTTTTTGTTCTGTCATATTTCATCTAAACTTCTCTTTTACTATTTTTAGATATTATATCATAAATAAATTTATGGAGATGTTGATGGATAAAGAACCAATGACGCTAGCTGGTTATAACAAAGTTACAGGAGATTTAGAATTTCTGAAAAAAACAGAAAGACCTGAAACTGTAATTGCTTTAGATGAGGCTAGACAATTAGGAGATTTAAAAGAAAATGCTGAATATCACTCTGCAAAAGAAAAACTAGGATTAATTGATTCTCAAATAGCAGAGTTAAATGCAGTTATTTCAAAAGCGGTAATTATTGACCCATCAACTCTTCCCCACGATAAAGTAAGTTTTGGTTCAACTGTTTCTTTAGTTGATACAAATACAGATGAAGAATTTACTTACATGATAGTTGGAGGAGTGGAATCAAATGCTGAAAAAGGAATGATTTCATTTAATTCACCATTAGCAAAACAACTTATGGGAAAAGAAGAGGGTGATGAAGTAAGAGCAACACTTCCTGGTGGAGTTAGAACTTTTGAAGTTTTAGGAGTTTGTTATAAGGAGATAGAGTTATCATGAATGTAGCGATTATTGGTGCTAGTGGTTACACTGGATTAGAATTAATAAAAATTTTAATAAATCATCCAAAATTTAATATTGCTTATATTGCAAATTCAAGTGGAGAGATGAATGTTCAAGATTTACATCCTTGTTTAAAAAATGTATTAAATATTGATGTACATTCAGCAGATGCATCTGAGGTTGCAAAAGTAGCTGATTTAGCATTTTTAGCACTTCCTCATAAAACAGCTATGGTTTTTGCAAAAGAACTTTTAGATTTAGGTGTAAAAGTTGTAGATTTAAGTGCTGATTATAGATTAAGTCTTGAAAATTATGAAAAACACTATTGTGAACATGGTGATAAAGAACATATAAATGAAGCAGTTTACGGATTACCTGAATATTTTAAAGAAGAGATAAAAAATGCTAGACTTATTGCAAATCCAGGTTGTTATCCAACAGCTTCACTTTTAGCATTATTACCATTTATTGATTATATCGACACTGAAAATCCAATATTCATTGATGCAAAATCAGGTGTTAGTGGAGCTGGAAAAAATCCAAGCGAAACAACACACTATTGCCAAATAAATGATAATGTTCATGCCTATAATCCATTTAAACATAGACATATGCCAGAGATACAAGAAAAAATAAAAATATTAAAAGGTAAAGAGTTACCTATTAATTTTGTTCCTCATTTATTACCATTAACAAGAGGAATGTTAGTTTCTGTATTTGCAACTTTAAAAGAAGATGTTGATGTAAATAAGGTTTTAGAAGATGCTTATAAAGATTGTGAATTTATAAGACTTAGAAATAAACCTGTTGATGTAAAATCAGTTGCAGGAACAAACTTTTGTGATTTATTTGTTGCAAAAAATGGTAAAGCTTTATTTGTTAGTTCTGCTATTGATAATCTTTTAAGAGGTGCTTCTTCTCAAGCTGTGGTAAATGCAAATATAATTTGTGGATATGAAGAGTATGAAGGTATTCCTAAAATAGCCTATGTACCTTAGTATAAAATCAGATTCTATTTTTGTTGCAGATTCACATTTTAACGAAAAAAACAGAGAGTTATTAACCCTTTTACAAAAAGTTGAGAGTAAAGAAATAGTTACTTCTCAGCTTTTTTTGATGGGTGATATTTTTGATTTTATATCAGGTGAAAGTAGATATTTTATTAAACAAAATATTGAAGTTATAAATCTTTTAAATAAATTATCTAATGAAATAGAGATTATTTATTTAGAGGGAAATCACGATTATAATCTAAAAACGGTTTTTCCAAATATAAAAGTAATAAAAAGAGAAAATCAACCATTACTAGCAAAATATGAAGATAAAACTGTTAGTTTAGCCCATGGAGATAATTTTATAAATTGGAAATATGATTTATATTGTAAATTTATAAGAAATACAATTTTTCTAAGATTCATGAATTTTATAGATATAAACTTTTTTATTTCAAAAAAAATTGAAAATGCACTGGTTAAAAAAAATATTTGTCATAAAATGAAAAATTTTGAAGAGATTGTTTCAAAAAGAGTAAAAAATTACAATACAGATATTGTAATAGAGGGGCATTATCATCAAGGGAATAGTTATTTTATAGATGAAAAAAGATATATAAATATTCCATCTTTGTGTTGTCAAAAAAAATATGTGCTAATTAAAGATTTAGAATTTAAAGGAGAAACTATATGAATATGGCATTAATTGCTTTTATTGTAATGCTTATTTCATTATTACTTATTCTATTTTATTTATTAACAATGGGTAATAATAAGAAAAAACTTAAGAATAAGATTCACCAAAATAATAGTAATTCTGAAATATTTGATTTAGATGATATTCAACTTCCTAAAAATATTGAACATATGAAATTCGATTTTTTATCAAAAGCTACAAAAGCGATATTTGATGCATATAAATCATTAGATTATGTAAATAAATTACCAAGTAGTTTAGATAAAATCGAGTGGCATACATGGCAAGTATCTATAATTTTAAAATATTTAAAAAGTAAAAATAAGATTTTTATTTCAAGTGATAATTTATTTCATAATGTAATTGAAGAGCTAAATGAAAGTCAAATAGAACAAGAATTACAAAAGATTTATAGAAAATATGTGAACAATGTTAATATTCATAGAAGTAGAGATGATTTGAGTAAAGATATTATTTGGACAGCACGAGAAGTTTCAATTATCTTATATAAAATTACAAATAGTAAATAATTCCAAGGAGAAAACCATCGCAAAGTTTGAAGTTGTAAGTGATTACGAACCAGCAGGAGACCAACCAGTTGCGATAAAAGCCTTAAGTGATTCCATAAATGCAGGGAATCAATATA
>JAQUIV010000021.1 GCA_028681275.1 Aliarcobacter sp. | reverse complement strand
TTGATATAAGTAAATTTCAATTCAACATTTTTTTCTTCCATAGCACTCTTAACAAATGAAAGATATTTTATAACACCTTCATAAAGTTTTAGCACTAAAACATAAGGATCATCAGAGATCGCATTTTGTTGATTATATACTTCTATACCCATATTTATTCCTCATTATAATCATTTTTATTCATGAGTATATTATATATTTGCTTAATTATGAAAAAGAAAGAGAAAAGGATTAACTCCTTTCCTCTTTTAAAAATTAATTACCAGAAGTTGATTGCTGTATTAACATTTTTAAACCAGAAAACGAAGACTCCATCTGATTTATAATAGCCCCATAAGAACTAAATTGAAGTGCAAGTTGCTCATATTTTGCATTTAGAGCTTTTTCAGCTTTTGCTTTTTCTTCTTCTAGTTTAGTTTCTCTATTTGCCATTGCAGATTGATAAGAATTTAAAGTTCCACCTACGTATCTCATTTCATCTACTGTTTCTTTTAATATAGTTCCTAAACCTTTTTTTTCAGCACTACCTATAAATAAATCTTTTAGTCCCGACAAATCACTTTGAACTGCACTATTAAATTTTGTAGTATTTAATGATAATGCACCATATTTATCAAGTTCTACTCCATAATTAAATAATGATTTATCACTGCTTGGACCATATGAACCAAATAATTTATCTTTAATTTGAGTCATTATACTTCTAATAGATGATTTATCATCTAATGCTGAATCACTATTGTAAACTTCATTATCAACTAAAGCAAGAAGTTCATTATATTTTGTTACAAAATTTTTCATTTGTGTTTCAAGCTGACTTGTATCATCTGCAATCGTAATACTCGATACCCCTAGTTTATTTGCTGTAATTTTAAGTCCATCAACTGTTAAACTATTACTTGCAACATTATATTCAACTCCATCAACTTTTGCCACCATATTTTTAGCTTCCAAAATATGATTAGTTGCATTAACAGCTGTTCCATCTGTAGTAAAACCTAAAGCTTGACTAGCTGCTCCTGAAATATTTAGCTTATTAGCAACTCCTGTTTCTTCACTTTTTACTATTAATCTAAAAGAATCCGTTCCAACTTGTTCTACGGATGCTATCATCCCACTTTTTGCAGATATTTCAGTAGCTAATTCTTGATAACTTTTATTTGTTGTATCAAAAGTTTGACCATTAATAACTAATGAACCTTGATTTATTTTTGCATTTTTTACTGCTTCAGTAACATTATTTGACTGATATACATCTTTTTGTGCTAACTGAGTTACATCAACACTAGTAAATCCCTTACTTAAAGATTTTGCATCAGCAGCATCAAAAGTAACTGAATCACCAGAAGTTGTTGCACCTTTTTGTTCAAATGCATTAACTCCACCTGAAATAAATAAGTCAAAAGGTTTAACTGTTTCCAAAAACTCTGCTACTTTAGCTTCAATAGTTGAAAATGTAGTTTTTTCTGTCCCTATTTTTGTTATTCTTGTTTCTATTGGCTCAACAGCAGATTTTCTTTCTGCTGTTTTTAACTTTTCGATTAAATCACTATTTAATGATGCTGCTTGACCTGAACCTAATCCTAAAACACCAGTTGCCATAATTTATCCTTTATCTTTTTAAGCCAAGTAAAGTTTGTAACATTTCATCTATTACAGTTATCATCTTAGCATTTGCAGTATATGCTGCTTGGAATTTAATTAAATTCAACATTTCTTCATCTTTATCAACTTTTGTTAATTGATCATAAGTACTTCTAATTGACATTGAAATATTTGATTGTGTTGTATTAGCAAATTCTATATTTTCTTTATCAGAAGAAACATTTACTCTCAAATCTCTAAAAAAATCACCTAAAGAACTCTTATTTGAAGAAGTTATATTTTGACCTTTCCCCTCAAATGATAAATCACTTTTCCATTGTATTGTTGCAAGATAATCTAATTTTTCTTGTGTTAAATCATTTACAGCTGTTTTATCAAACTTTAATGTTTTAACTCCAGAACCACTAAATAATCCTGTTGAATTAATGTTTCCTAAAGACTCATTCGTTGCAGCTTCTCCATAGATATAACTATTTGTTCCTGTTTTAATATATTTATCTGATATATCAGCTAATGTTTGTGCAAAAGCATCTAATTTATCCAAATAAATTTGATATTTATTATTAGTTGAATCAGAAGATAAATTTTCAGTTTGAGCTTTCAGTGAACCGCTTTTAATAGGAACTTCTTTCTCATTAATTGCTATATAAACTCTTGATTCAGCACTTACACTTTCAGAATCATTTTTATAAATTACTTCTCTATTATCTATTATTGAAGAATCCGTATTATCTCTTTTTTCAATACTTATTCTTGCATCAAATTTATTTGATGCACCTGCAAAATTTGATTCTACTCTTAAAAAATTATCTTGACCATTATTAGTTGTTTTGTTTCCATTTGCATCAATTGTATAATCTCCATTGTAGGCAACTATAGAATCTTTCATATTAGCATCTGAATTTATTTTAAAAACCAAAGCTCTTGTTAAATTATTTTGATCTATGACCTGTGTAGTATCCGCAGTATTAACATCATTATCCCAATCGGCAGTTAAACTTTCCCCCATAGTTACAGATACTTCAAATTCATTATTTAATTTATATGTAACTACATCATTTGCATCAATTGTTTTTGGAGTAAAATCTTCATTATATTTTAAAGCATCATATACAACATTAGGTTTTACAGAACCATCTACTAAAGTATATTTGTCCTTTTGTAAATTATCTTCTTCCATTACAGTTAAAGTTCTTACATTTGTATTATTACTTATAGCTGTTTGACCACCTATTTTTAATTCATAACTACCTTCGCTTGTACTCACACTTATATCTACATAAGCAGACAAATCTAACTCAAGTTGATCTCTTTTATCTAATAAATCATTTGTATCGCCATACTTTTCAATCTTCTCATTTAAAACACCTATTTGTTTTAAAATATTGTTTACATCATCAACATTTACATAAAGTTCTTTTTTTTCTGTTAATTGTTGTTTTTCAACACTAGTATAAAGATTTTGTAGAGACTCAACAAGTATACTACCCTGATTTTGAAGGGTTGTTCTATAAACTTGTGAATTTGGATTAGTTCTTAAATTTTCAACTGCCTGATAATATCTATTCAAATCGGCAGATAAACCACTATCAGTCGTTTCAGCAAAAATTGATTCCACATTACTCATCATATTAGATAATTTATCGTAATAATTTGCTTTTGTATTTTCAGACATTAATTTATCGTACATATATTGAGAAGTGATTCTATATGCACCATTTGCACTAACTCCACGACCTGTGAATTGAGAATCCATTTGGTCTAATTCACTAAGTTGTACAACTCTTTTTTTATACCCAGCAGTAGCCTCGTTAGCTAAATTATTAGATACATTTTCAACCGCTATTCTTGCTGCATTCAAACCAGTCTGTGATACATTTAATGTATTTAGCATAGAGACTCCTTTTCGTATAATTTTTCAAATTATTACATTACATTTCTTAATATTAGATTAAAATGGCCATATCTTTCTCATTAGTTTTAATCCCCATGGTGTTTCTAATGCATCTGCTTCTACACCTTCTTTATCATACAATAGTTTTAAGTTTGCAATTTGTGAAGAATTAATTGAATTATCAGAAGTTATATCATAAGGTCTTATTACACCACTTATAATTACCTCTTGTTTTTGTCCCTCAATTAACATTTCTTTTTTACCTTTTATATAATAGTTACCGTTTTGATAAGTCTCTTCTATAATTGCAGAAATTGTTGTAGAGAATGTTTCATCTAATTGTGTTTTAACACTTCCTTTATCTGCTGAAGAACTTTTTGTTCCAAAATCTACACCAAGATTTGAATTTAATTTATCAGTAACTCCACCAATTGTTCCACCTAAAGTGTTGGTACCTGTTGCAGCAAATATACCCCCACCTAAACTATTGTCTCTATTACTTGATAATTCTCTTTTATTATTACTTTTTGAACTTGTATCTTCATCAATAACTATTTGAATTATATCCCCAACCTGTAAATCTTTTTTATCTGCAAATAGTGATGTACCTTGCACAGAATACAAAGAGCCTTTATTCTTTCTAGGTTCAGGATTTTTCTTTGGTATTTGAATTTCTGGCTTTTCAAAAGCAAGTTCTTGCTCAGAATTTATGCACCCAGAAAAAAGAATAGTAATTAAAATTAACAACAAACTATTTCGCATTTAATCTACTTTTTAATATAAAATTAATATCAACTGCTATTACTATCTCATTTAAAGTTTTTTTAATAAGTGCCATAGCTCCATATCTTACTAATAATGCATCAAGATTAGTTGCTGGCTCACAAATTATTATAATTTTATCTTCAATTATTTTAACATGAATAATATGCTCTTGACCTAACAAATCTATGGCTTTTTCAACTTCAGTTAAAATAGCTTTTTCAATCGCTTTTTTTTCTTTTTCTTTTTTTTCTTTTTCTTCTTCTTGCAGTTTTAAAGCCTGTTTTGATTCCAACTCTTTTTGTTGTTGCTCCTCAAAACTTTTATTCATATGAAAGTAATATGCTCCCAACATAGCAACTAAGGCTAATAGAGCTACTACCTTCAGTAGAATTCGTTTTTTATTTCTTTTTACTGCAACTATCATTATTATTTAATTACAAAAGTTGTAAATTATATTTGTTTAACATTGTTTTTTGATACTTCAGGTTTAGTTTTAGTAACTTCATTTACAACATTATTAATGTCTTGTAATAATTCATCTTTTAATAAATTTTTACCACCAACTGTTAATAACTCTTCTGAACTTCTTGAACTTATTTGTGAAATTACAACATCTACAATTTCTGCTTTAAATTCTTCAACAATTGCGGCTATTGTAGGCTCACTACTCTTGATAGAAAAAGATAATTTCATTAATTTTTCTTTTCCTCTTGAATCAGTTAAATTTAGAACTAAATCAGTAATATCAGCTTTAAATGATAAATCACCTTTTTCAGAAGATTCTTCTTTTTTAACTTCTTCATGGGCTGCTTGATTATTACCACCACCTAATGCACCAGAAGAATAAAGGAAAAACCCTCCTCCTACAACTGCAAGTATCAATATCACTACCAAGGCAATTAATGCAATCATTAAGCCTTTTCCACCACCTGAACTTTTTTCTTGAGTATCATCTGCCACAATTATTCCTTTTTCTCATTATCAGCATTAAAATTTTTAAGTTTTTCTGTAATCATTGAAGCATTTGAAACACTTAAAAATTTAAGAATTTGAGTTACATTATTCTCTTTTAATTTTATCATTATATCAAAAACATCTTCAATCTTGCCTTCACCTATCATTTGATTAAAAATATCTGCTGCATTTTTAGGTTTCATTGAATTATATATTTTTGCTGTTTTAGACTCTACTTCTAATTTTATGTCTTTTAATGTTTGCAAATTTTCATCATGTAATTTTTGAATTGCCTTTTTCTCTTTTTCAATTTGAGAAAGAATATTTTCAAGTTCTTTTTTTCTTTGCTGATATTCTGTCTCTTTTTCTTTATAAAAATTATTAAGCTCTTTTTTTAACTCCATAACTTCAATTCTTTGTTTTGTTAAAGAACTACTAGTTTCTTCAACCGCAAACAATAAAGTTCCAAAACAAATAAAAAATAAAAAAAATCTAATCAAACTACATCCTTTTGTGCACTAATATATTTACTTTGAATATATTCACTTGAAGCTTCTTCTTCAGCTAATAAAATCTTTTTAATAGCCTCTTTTTTTTCTTCTTCTAAAATATATGAAAATTGTTCAGCCTCTTTTTGAAGTTCAATTATATCTTTTAATAATGCTTCAACTTGCATATTTATGATATTTTTTTCATTATTTAGTTTTTGAATATGCATTTTCATTGTATTTTTGTGAATAGTTAAAATCATAAAGTCAGATATTGCTCCATGTTTTTCAACACTTGAAGTATCTATTCTATTTTGAGTTAAAGCAATTTCAATATTAATTTGCTCTATTTTTGACAAAAGTTGTGCCTTTTGCATTAATTTTTGATCAGTTTGATTTTTCTTTAATTTATATAATTTATCAATCAACTGTGATTACCAAATACAAGTATTAAATCCCACAAATCTTTAGTATAAGCTTCTATATGATCACCTATCCAAGGAAGTGAAATTAAAATAAAACCAGACACCAAAATCATTTTTGGAACAAAAGACAATGATGCATCACTTATTTGAGTTACAGCTTGGAAAACGGAAATTATAAGTCCTATAATCATACTTACAATTAAAGAAGGTAATCCAAGAATTAATATTATTTTTACTGTATTTTCAGAAATTGCAATTAAGTCCATGCTTAGTCTTTTATTTTTATTGTTATCTCTAAAGTTTTATTATTTAATAATTTAGAAATTAGTAAAGAAAGATCATTAACATTAGAGCTATCAATACTTAGTGTTTCATTTTTTGATTCTGAAACCATTGGTTTATATTCACTTATAGAATTTTTTTCTCCAACACTGTAACTTAATGCTTCTAATAAATCTTTTTCATTTAAAGAATCCAATTCAGAAAATTCATCACCCATTCTAGCTCCTTTTAAAGATTCACTGTTTTTTTCACTGCTTGTCTCTTCTTTTGAAAAATCAAATTCATTGAATAACTCATTATCAAATACATTTTCTTCTTCCTCATCAAATTTATTATCTTCTTTAGTCTCTTTTCTTTCGTGTATATCTTCGTTTAAAAAATCAAAATCACCAAAAGGATTGCTTTCTATTGCTTCAATCTCTTCTTCTTTTACTTTTTTTCCCTCTTGGATCTCTTCATTTAAAAAATCAAAACCACCAAATAAATCGTTATTAATTTTATCTAAATCTGAAATATCTTCCTCTTCCTCCACTACCTCTTCACCTAAAAAATCCAACTCTTTAAATATATCTATACTTTCTTTTGGTGTAATGTCTGATAAATCTTCATCACTCTCTTCTTTATATAAAACATCGTTGTCATCGTAGTCAAATGATATATTATTTAATCCAAAATTATCATTAAAATTTACTATATCATCAAATTCTTTTGACTCATTTTTATTTAAATCAACACCAACACTTCCAATTATATCGTCAATGTTATCAAGATTCTTATCTTTCCCCATACCAAATATATCATCTAAATCTTCAGGTGGCGTTAAATCTTGTTTTTTTGAATCACCTTTTGCCAATAATTGGGCTAATTCTTCATCTAATTCAATATCATTTTGTTCAATTTCTTCTATTTTATTTGTATTAGATTGAATCTCTTCTGGTTCATTTAGTTTTAATTCTTCATATTTTTTAATTATATATTTAGGTAATTCATTCAAAGAGTCTACCGATAAGTCAGCAATTCCACTATCAAGCAAATACTCTTCTTCAATTCCATCTTTGGGAGTTAAAAATTTTATTTTTCTATTTTTCTTAATAATTTTTTCATCATCGATTAGAAAAACATCATTAGGATTTTCTTTAATAGCTTCTTTTAATTTTTTTAAGCTACTAATGTCTTCAATTACAGTATCACCACTAAGTTTAAATTTGATATTTGAATGTTCTAATGTTTCATGTATCTCTTTTTTAAAACTTTGATTACCATAAATGTAAATCTTCAATTTATAACCCTGCTAAATAATTTTATTATCATCGATTATACCTTTTTTTATTAAATTTTCGATAAAATGTAAACAATTAATAATGGAGGATGATATTGAGATATTTTTTAATAGTAACATTTTTATTATCATCTTTGTATTCACAAACTGTCAAAGATATTGCGAATGTAATTGGAATAAGAGAAAATCAATTAATTGGTTATGGATTAATTGTTGGACTTGCAGGAACAGGTGATAAATCAAAATTTACAATGCAATCTTTACAAAATCTTTTAAGAAATTCATATATAAAAATTCCAGCTGGTTCAATTAACTCAAAAAATATTGCAGCAGTTATGGTAACAGCAGATTTACCAGCTTTTTCAAGACAAGGGGATAAAATAAAAGTTAAAGTTTCAACAATTGGTGATGCCAAATCTGTTGATAATGGAGAACTTTTAATAACTCAATTAAAAGGTGTTGATGGAAATGTTTATGCATTAGCACAAGGAACTATCGTAGCAAATGAAAACAATAAAACTACTGGTTTTATTTACGATGGTGCAACCGTTGAAAATGAAATTGAATATGATTTAAAAGATGAAAAATCTATTCAATTAAGTCTTTTTAAAAGTTCAGCAAGAAATGCTGATTTAATTGAAACAAAAGTAAATAATAAATTTGGAAAAAAATTAGCAACAGCTATTGATACAAGAACAATTGAAATAGTTAGACCAGATAATATTTCAGCAGTAAAATTTATCTCTATGATAGAAGGAATTGAACTTGATGCTGAAATCTTCAAAAAGAAAGTTATTGTGGATATGGCTAGAGAATCTATAATTACTGGTGGAGATGTTATAATAAATCCAGTTACAATTGCAAGACCATCTTTTTCAATTAGAATTAGTAAATCAGGTTTAAATGATGATGGATGGAAAGATCCTTCTCAAAATCCAGGTGTAGATATTGGGGATAATGTAAAAATTGCAGATAAACCAGTAATTAATATTGACAATGCAATGATTAATACAAAAGGAACTCCTACAATTTCTGATTTAGTAAGAGCTATGAAAGTTATGAAATTACCTATGACTGAAATCATTGATACTTTAAAAATGATTAAAGAAATGGGCGCTATTGATGTTGATATTGAAGTAAGAGGATAAAATGGCTGAATTTTTAAGTCAAGATGAAATTGATGCTCTTTTAGATATTGCTGAACAGGGTGAAGATATTGAAACACCTATTGAAAGGATTGTTTCAAAAGAAAAAAATTACTCTATTTATGACTTTAAAAAACCAAATAGAATATCACCTGAACAATTAAAAGCCTTCTCTGCAATGCATGATAAAATGCTTAGAGATTTTATTAATGATTTATCTTCTATGCTTAGAAAAATCGTTGATGTAAAATTATATTCAATTGAACAGATGACTTATGGAGAGTTTATTTTATCAATTCCTCAAATTACTTCATTAAATACTTTATCAATAAAACCACTTGATGGAAGAATTGTAATTGAGTGTAACCCTGCGATTTCACATAAAATTATTGCTGAGCTTTTAGGTTCAGGTGCAGTTAATACAAGTGATAATATAGATAGAGAGTTAACAGAAATAGAAGTTGAAATTCTTGAGCATTTCTATAAAATGTTCATAAGAAATCTATATAAAGCTTGGAGTGATATTTCAAGATTAAATTATAAAATTGAATCAAGAGATACAAATGCAAATGCAATTCAAATTGTATCTGACCATGAAATTGTTTTACTTGTTGTTTTAGAAATTACAATTGATGAAGAGTCTGGATTCTTATCAATTTGTTATCCTATTTCATATTATGAACCACTACTAAATAAAGTTGTTGAAAAAATATTTAGTGAGGGTAAAAATAGAAAATCAAGTAGAAAAAGAGATATTAAAACATTAATTTCTGGTGCTAGAATGAGAATAGAATCAATCATGGCAGAAACAGAATTAACAGCTTATGAAATTTTAAATTTAAAAGTTGATGATGTTATAGTATTTAATAAAAATGCAACATCTTCATCTGCAACAATTTATATAAATAAAAAAGAGAAATTTTCAGCAATTTCTGGAATCTCAAATAATAGAAAAGCTATTCAAATAAGAGCTAACTTAGATAGAGAAAAACAAGAAACTTTAGACAATTTAAGAGCGATGAGAGAAGAAAGAGAAATAAAAGCAAAAGAGATGTCTGAAAATATCAGAAAATTATTAGAACAAAAAGATGACTTTTAGTCATCTTTTTTAATTTACGCTCTTAACACTCCAAGATAATTTTTCACCCCAATACATTGGAACTACACTTTCATCTTTATATTCATAAGCAGATGGAACAATAAAATCTTTTTTTATTAATTTCACTGTTTTTTTCACAGGAGTTAGATTATAAACTTTTTGTGCATTTAAAGAAACAAATTTATTTAAATTATCCAATTTTCCATGTTTCTCAAAAAGTTGTGTTAATACTTGTAAAGCTATTGGTGATGTGAAAACACCAGCAGCACAACCACAAGACTCTTTTTTATGTTTTGGATGAGGAGCAGAATCACTTCCAAACATTAATTTTGGATGTGCTTCTAAAGCTGCATTTAACAAAGCAGATCTGTCTTCAGGTCTTTTAGCAATTGGTTTACAAAATAGATGCGGTTGTAACATTCCACCAGCAACATCATCAAGAGTAATTAATAAATGATGTAAAGTTACTGTTGCGTATAAATTGTCATACTTATCAAGTAATTCTATTGCATTTTTTGTTGTGATATGTTCCATAATAATTTTAAGATCTGGAAAAGCAACAGCTATTGCCTCATAAATAGGCATGAACTCTTTTTCCCTATCCATTACAAAACCATTTGTTTCACCATGAATACATAAAGGGATTCCCAATTTACTCATTGATTCTAAAGTTGGTCTTAATACCTCAACATCCATAGAAGCAACACCTGTTTCAGAATTTGTAGTAATTCCAGCAGGATAAAGTTTAATTGCGATGATCTCATTTTTTATATCTTCTAAAAATTCATAAGAATAATCATTTTTAAAAAATAGTGTTACATAAGGTTCAAAATTATCATCAGAACAAACATCTTTTATTCTTTGTTTATAAGATAATAACTCTTCTTTTGTAGTAATTGGAGGTACTAAATTTGGCATAACCAAAGCACCACTGAAAGTTTCAGATGTCAAAGGACCAACAAGACTTAACATATCACCATCTCTTAGGTGAAGATGCATGTCTAAAGGTTCATTTATCTCAAAAGTTGAAATATCTGACATTAGATTGCTTCCTCATCTTGTTCACCAGTTCTGATTCTTACAATTTTTTCAATTGGTGAAACAAAGATTTTACCATCTCCAATTTTTCCAGTTTTTGCAGATTCGATAATTACAGAGATAATAGAATCAACATCTTCGTCTGCAACAATTAGTTCTAATTTAATTTTAGGTAAGAAATCAACTACATATTCAGCACCTCTATATAACTCACTATGCCCTTGTTGTCTTCCATAACCTTTAACATCTGATACAGTCATTCCAGTAACACCAGCTTGTGCTAATGCATCTTTTACATCTTCAAGTTTAAATGGTTTAATTACAGCTTCAATTTTTTTCACTATTAATCCTTTTTTTAGTTCTTATATTTTAACAAAATTTTTTTAAATTAATATTAGAATGCTCGTTTAAATTCAGGATAAGCTTCAATACCACACTCTTCTACATCTAAACCTTGCATCTCTTCATCGTTTCCTGCTCTTAATGGCATTATCTTATTTATAATATATAACACTACAAATGAACTAACAAAAGCAAAAATACCTATTAAAAGGATACCTTTTAATTGTCCTAATAATGTTATATCTTCTCCATTTGAAGCAAAAATACCAACAGCTATTGTTCCCCAAATACCATTTACAAGGTGTACAGATAATGCACCAACAGGGTCATCTATTCTCATTTTATCAAAAAATGATACACCCATTACAACTAAACAACCACCAAATGCACCTATTAAAATTGGTGTGTATATGTCATATAAATCAGGACCTGCTGTAATTGCAACTAATCCACCTAATGCACCATTTAAAATCATAGTTAAATCAAGTTTTTTATAAACAATTTGCATAATAATTGCAACTATTATAGCACCACTTAATCCAGCTGTATTTGTATTCATAATAGTAAGAGCCACTAAATCAGCATTTTCTTTACTATCCATAGCACCTACACTTCCACCATTAAATCCAAACCAACCAATCCATAATAAAAATGCACCTAAAGTAACTAAAGGAATATTTGAAGCAGGAATTACTCTAATTCCACCCTCTTTTGTATATCTTCCCTTTCTTGCACCAATTATCATAATAGCAGCTAATAGTGCCCAACCACCCGTACTGTGAATTACAGTTGAACCTGCTAAATCATGCATTGATAATTCAAACATTGTTCCTTCAAGGAAATCTAATCCCCAAGTAACATTTACAATTAAAGGATAGATAAATGCAGCCATAATAACTGTAAATAACATAAGAGGTATAACTTTAGCTCTTTCACTAACTCCACCACTCATAATGTTTACAACTTTACCAACAAATGCCATTTGAAATAAAAACGCTGCCCATTTGCTCATTGTTTCACTTCCAAATTCACCAAAAGCTAAAGAGTAACCAAATAACAAAAAGGCTAAAGAAGCAATTGCATAAATAAGCGTATTAATTGTTAATACTGCTGTTACATTTTTTGTTCTAACAATTCCAGCCTCTAACATGGCAAAACCTGGAACCATAAAAATTATTAATGTCATTGCAAAAATTGCATACAAAGTGTTAATAATGTAAGAGATAGATTCTATACTCATTAATATTCCTTATTTTTTTAGCTATTATAACAGTATAAAAAATATATATAAAATATTTATTGCATAAAAAATATACAATTAATAGAAAAATATCCCTTTGATATAAAATTAGACAATTTTTTTATCTTCTTATTAACTCCTAATTTTATGCCCTTTTAAATTCAGGATATGCTTCAAGACCTGTTTCATGAATATCAAGACCATTTACTTCTGTTTCTACATCTACTCTTAAACCAACAAGTAAATCTAACACTTTCCATACAATAAAAGATGTTATAAAAACAAATGCACCAATTATTACAATACCTTTTATTTGTGCTAAAAGAGCAACTTCAGGATTAAAAATACCAACAGCTAATGTTCCCCAAATTCCAGCAACTAAATGAACAGATAATGCACCAACTGGATCATCAATTTTGATTTTGTCAAAAAATGGAATTGCTAATACAACCAAAGCACCACCAACGAATCCTTCAATTAATGCAACACCTATTCCTAAATTAGGTCCTGCTGTACAAGAAACTAATCCAGCTAATGCACCATTTAAAACCATTGTTAAATCAACTTTTTTGTAAATAAGTTGAGTCAAAATAGCAGCAATAAGTGCACCTCCACAAGCAGCCATATTTGTACTTGCAATTACCAATGCTATTGCATCTATATCCTCTTTTGAACCTAAGGCTAATTGAGAACCACCATTAAATCCAAACCATCCCATCCATAAAATAAATGTTCCAAGTGTGGCCATAGAAAGATTTGAACCAGGAAGAGGTCTTACTTGACCATCTTTACCGTACTTTCCTTTTCTTGCACCTAAAATTAAAACACCTGCAAGTGCTGCCCATCCACCAACAGAATGAACAACTGTTGAACCAGCAAAATCAGAAAATCCAGAAATAAGTCCACCTAATTCAGAACCACCCCAAGACCAATGACCTTGAATGGGATAAATTAAACCTGATAACACAACCACAAAAATTAAAAATGGCCATAACTTCATTCTTTCCGCTATTGTCCCTGAAATTATAGATGCTGCTGTCCCAACAAAAACTACCTGAAAAAAGAAATCTGCCATTACAGAATGCCCTAGCTCTTCATTTGTTTTACCTGACAACATAGCTCCACTTCCAATAAAAGCATTGCCATCACCATACATTAGGTTATATCCTATAAAATAAAACATAATAGATGAAATTGCAAATAAAACAATATTTTTAGTTAACACAGTAGCAGTATTTTTAGTTCTTGTTAAACCTGTTTCTAACATAGCAAATCCAGCTGCCATCCACATCACTAGAATTCCTGTAAATATGAAGAAAAAACCATCTAAAATATATTTTACATCAGCAAAATTTTCCATTATGAACCTTTATTATCAATCTAAATACAATTATATAAACTTTATTGTTTAGTGAAGAAATTTATGTGTACAATTTGTATACATATCGTTATTTCTGAAATATTTATCTCCTTAAAGCTTAGAACTCGATTTTTTATTATATAATCACAAATAAATTATATTATATAAATATGGATTGGTAAGATGTTCAAAAAACTCTTGAATAAGGGAAATGCTACTGAAGAAGATTTTTTAAAAGAATTATTAAATTTAAATATGAATAATGAGAAGCTCAATAAAATGTATCGAGAGCTTAATTTAGATTTAAATAATTTATATTATCAAGATGAACATATTTTACACTATTGTTGTAAAAAAGATTTATTTCAATCTGTACTTTGGCTTGTTGCAAATGGCATTGATATTGAAATTGAAAATGCTCAAAAAGAGACAGCACTATTTTATGCAATTCATGCAAAAAATAGTGCCATATTACAAACTCTAATAGATAATAAAATAAACGTTAATCATTTAAACATATATAATAGAACAGCATTACAAGATGCTGTTATTAGTGCAAATAACAGAATTATAAATTATTTAATTCAAGTTAGCAAAAATTATGGAAATTGTGATATTCATGGAAATAATCTGATTTTTGATGCTGTGGCAAACGGTAATATGGATATTATAAGAAAAGTTGGCTCTCTAAAAGAAGTTAATATAAATCAAATGAATGAAGATAGAACTACTGTTCTTCATAAAGAGGTAGTAATAAAAAATCATGATTTAGCTCTACTACTTATGGATTTAGGAGCAAATCCTACATTAATTGATAAAAATGGGAAAAGCCTTCTTTTTTATGTCTTAGATAAAGGAATAAAAAATATCTCTATTTTTGAAAAAGCTGTTCATTTAGGTTATAACCTTAATCATAAAAGTGGTGATAATAAAACCCTTTTAATGGAATCAATAAATTACTTTATAAATACTCCAAAAGATGATTTTGAAATGAAAATATGTCATTTAGAGATGATTACTGAGCTAATTAGATTAGGTGTAAATGTAGATGCCCTTGATAATAACAATGAAAATGCTTTCTTTTTAGCTACAAGAAGCGAAGATAGAGAGTTAATTAATAGTTTCCTTGATCATTGTAATGTAAACCTAAATCACCAGAATAATCAAGGTGATACTGTTTTATTAATTTTAGTTTTAAATGGTATTAGAAATAGCGATTTAATAAAACTATATTTAGAAAAAGGTGCTAATCCTGATTTAGTAAATCAATCAGGGAAATCTATTATAGAAATTTTAATAGACATAATTTTATATTCAGAAAATAGAAAACCCCTAGAATTTGAATATGAAATATTATTAAATGAAAATGCAGAATATGCAAATGTTTTAGAGAATATTTTAAGAAATTATAATGTTGATATTAACAAACTAAATTCAAAAGGTCAACCTTTATTTTTTGATGCAATTCTACATTTTAATTTTAAACTTTTTAAATTGTTAAGAACCAAAAATATTAACCTAAATCAAAAAGATAAAGATGGAAATAATATTATCTTTAAATTAATGGAATACAATGAAAAGAATTTAATTGGTGATAAAAAATTATATTTGAACACTATAAAAAATCTTATAAATGCTGGTGTTGATATTAATGCAAAAAATAATGAGGGTTTATCTGCTTTACATATTGCCGTTGGTGAAAAATGTGAATATACAATTAGACTTCTTTTAGAAATGAGAGCAGATTGTCTTGTTACAGATAAACAAGGAAGAAGTATTATTCATACATGTATTTGGAAAAATACTACAAAATATTTTAGATTATTACATCATTATAACAACGAAATAGTAAATATTCCTGACAAATATGGAATTAGACCAATTAATTATGCAGCATTTATGGGAAAAAAAGATTTAGTTATTGAAATGTTAGACGTTGGTGCATTAGTAAATAATAATTTAAGAAAAGACCCTAAAATATTAGAGTTTCTTGAGAAATTTCATCCAAATATTTTGACACTAACAAAAGGTGTTGAAAAAGAAGTTGATGTTGTTAACTTACGATTACTTAGAGATAATATGATAAAAGAGTTTAATATCAAAAAAGATTAAATTCTTTTATTTATATTTTGCTTGTATGTATTGTATACAGCTGTATCTTTATATGTTTGTATTAATCGTGTATAATATGATAAAAAATATACAGGATAAAATATGAAAGAATTTTTCGAAACATATGTAGAACATCAAGAAGATATTGAATTTTTTTTACAAGAAAGCTTAAAAAACTCAGGAATTTTATCTAATCATAAAAAAAATAATTTTGCTCAACTTTATAAAATTTTCCCTTCGTTAGAACTTGTTTACATTGTAAATAAAGATACCAAAATTCAAAATTCATCGAATTTTTACAGATATAAAGTAGATGAAAATGCAAATGGTAAAGATAGATCCCATTTAATTTCAAAATTGCATTTTAAAGAGTCAAATATTGCATTTTCTAAACCATATATCAGTAGTGCAACAAGAAGTAATTGTGTGACAGTTACAATAAAAGAAGGTGATGAAATCTTTTTCTTAGATTTTCAAATTGATATTTTATTACAAAAATTAAATCTAATAGAATTAAATAAACCTTTCCATGGTATTACAAAAGTTTTTTATATAATTGCTGGTTTTTCTATGATAATTTTATCTTTGCTAACTATCATTTTTTCCTTATATGACTTTGTTGCTTATTTATTATCAAACCATGATTTAGATTTAGAGATGATATTTAAACCTATTATTGCGTTAACCTTGAGTATTGCAATATTTGACTTGGCAAAAACAATATTAGAACAAGAGGTGTTTTTTAAATCTTATTCAAAAAACTCAAAGGTAGAAACAAAAATTTTAACTAAATTTTTAACTACAATTATTATTGCTCTTTCAATAGAAGCGTTAATCGTAGTATTTAAAATCGCAATTAATGATTATGTTCAAATGATAAATGCATTTTATTTAATCGCAGGAATTGCTTTAATTTTAATTTCATTAACAATATTTATTTACTTCTCTAATAAAAAATCAGAAAATTTTTCTGAGTAAGTCAAAGAGTATGAAGTCCGAACTTCATACTCTTTATTCTATTGGAATTGAAATCTCAAATAAAGCTCCAACAAAACTTTTATCTTCATACATAAACTCTTCATTTGAAACTTTTATTTTTCCTTTTATGTGTTTAGTAATAATTTCTTCACACATATAAAGTCCAACTCCTGTGCCTTTGCTTTTATGTTTAGTTGTAAAATAAGGTTCAAATACTCTATCAATAATCTCTTTTGGTATTCCACCTGCACTATCTTTTATTTTTATTATTAGATTTTTTTGTTCTTTATATAAATCTATAAAAACAAATCTCTCTTCTTCATTTTCAACTTTAACTAACTCATCTTTTGAATTATTTAAAATATTTATTATCACTTGTAATAATTCATTTTCATAACTATGAATAGTTAATTCTTCTATATTTTGAATTAGTTTGATACTTTTATTTGAAAAATCTATATTTACAATTTTAGAACATCTATTCATTAAACCTTTAGTATTAAATAAATTTTTATCTTTATTTGGTAAAAAATAGTATCTAAAATCATCTATTGTATTTGAGAGATAATTTGCAGTTTCTACAATGTTATTTAAGTCTTGAAAATACTCTTCATCACTTAAAATATCATACTCTTTTTTCAATTTCAAAGATGAAGCAACAGTTGTAATAACTGATAGTGGTTGTCTCCATTGATGGGCAATATTTTCTATCATTTCACCCATTGCTGCCATTTTATTTTGTTGAAATAAGATTCTATTTTTTTCATCATTTTTCAAGATTTCATTACTAACTGTTTGTTCTAAAGAGAAGTTTAACTCTTTTAATTTTTTGGAATGAATAAAGTAACCAACAAAAGAGATTGTTGAACACAAAAGTGCTATAAAAAAAGTCAGATACCAAAATGCATGGATTTTAAATTGTTCTATTTCTGAAATATCTATTGTTTCTAACTCTTTAACTATTAAGAAATTTGCTAGTTTTTTTCCTGATTCAATTATTGGAGTATTGATTATTATCTTATTATCTTTTATTAAATAATCTTCCGATTCAAATATTGTTTCTAAATCTTGTTTTTCTAAATAATCTAAAATCTGTTTATCTACCAAAACATTTGCAACATAATAGTCTTGCACAAAATTTTTAGAAAAACTTTGCTCTTTTAACTGTTTTGTAAACTCTTTTTCCACAATTACTAAAGCTTCTAAATTATCTGCATCCTTTAAAGTTTTTGTAATTGAATTAAAGTGAGTAACGATATCTAACACACCTAAAAATTGGTTATTTTGATATATTGGAACTATTGATTTAAAAGTAATATCATATTTTCCAACACTGATAGTACTTTTTATTTGAGGATTTTTATATAACTCTTGTAAATCTAATCTTATATTTTTTATCTTATCAAATTTATCATTTGTCCAACTTCTATAAACAGAAACTCCATCTTTATCTATTAAATGAAACCAAACATTTTTAAAATCTGTATGTTCATTTAATTTTTTTGATAATTCATTTAAATCATATACTCCCTCATTTAATAGGGCTTTTTTTATTTTATCATTTTCAGCAAGGGTAATAGCAATTGTTAAAGTAGCATTTTGTTTAGTATAAATTAGAGAGTGAACTTTGTCTTTTAAACTATTAGTTATGTTACTATATTTTTTTTCTAATAATTCTTTTTCTTTCCCAAAAATAAGATATATTCCAATAAAAATAGAAAACAGAGTTGTCAAAATCAGAAAGATTATCATACTTAGAATATATTTATTTTTTTTCATGAGAAACTCTTTAGTATAAATTCACTTAACTATTATACCTTAGTAAATTAAAGAAATTATTATTTTATAACTTTAATTTAGAAAAGTATATTTTATATACAGAAAAATGTAAATTTTTTGTTTTTATACAGTATAATATTTTTTAATCTAAAAAGTGATGATTAAAAAAGAGGTGGTAAATTATGCAAAATTTTATTGCAGAAGATGGAATTTCAAAAGAGATATTAAATTCAGCTAAACTTTTACAAGCTGTTCAAGTTAATGCCCTTATTTTGGGAAATGCAGGTACAGGTAAAAAATCTCTAGCAAAATATATACTACCAAACTCTGAGATTTATGAAGCTAAAAATCTACAAAAAGATATTAGTGATGATGTAATTCATATCCAGAATGAAGCAATAATAATTGATAAAATAAATGAAATTACAAATATTGATTTATTTTTAAAATGGTTAGAAGATAATAATATTAGAGTAATCGCCATTTCAAATACAGAAAATCTTAATCAAAAACTTAAAGATATTTTTTCAATTAATCTTGAAATTCCAAACCTAAGTAAAAGAGAAGAAGATACTAAAGCTTTAGTGAATAAATTTTCACAAGAAGCAAGTTCTATTTTAGATTTACCAAAAATTCCCTCTTCTAAACTGATAGTAAATATCTCAAATAATACTCATAGTTTAAGAAAATCTATCTACTTTTCATACCTTTTTGAAACTATCGGAGAACATGAAATTTTAATGTTTTTAGAAAAATATTTAAGTGAAAATTTAAGAGGTGAAAACTCTTATAAAGATTTATCATATATTTTTGAAGTTCCTTTATTAAAAGCTTCTACAAAAAAATATAAATCTCAAGTTCAAATAGCAAAACATTTAGGATTAAATAGAATCACTTTAAGAAAAAAACTGGAAATTTATAAAGATTTATTATGACAGATTTAAACATACAAATTGAAGAGTTGATTTCAAATGAAGCAACTGACTTTCAAATCTCAAAGGTTTTTAAAACCTACTACAAAAACTATTTAGACTCTATTGATACTACCGTTGAAACAACTGGTGGTAAAGACTTTTTCATAAAACATACAAAACATACTGATAAGTTTTTAGTTCTACTTTACAAATATATTTTACGAAAAAATTTTGGTTCACATCAACCAATGAGTTCTTCAATTCCTATTTCTTTAATTGCTTTAGGTTCTTATGGAAGAGAACAACTTTGTATCTATTCTGATATTGATATTATGATTTTATATGAAAATGTAAA
>JAQUIV010000121.1 GCA_028681275.1 Aliarcobacter sp. | reverse complement strand
ATTCTCATAATAAATCCTTTTAATTATGACACATTGTGATTTAACTCACAGCCTATAACCTTCTTGTTTCTTTTTTAAAGTCCCAAGCATAGAGAGGAAAATCTTTTCATCTCTTCGGAATCCATCGACCCCTAATCTTTATATTGAAAGTATTACATACCATTTCTTAAAATTAGATTAAATTATCTAATCTTTTTTAGGATTACACCACTTTCAATATGGTTAGTATATGCAAATTGGTCAAACAATGCAAATCTTACGATTTCATGGCTCTTTGTAAGCTCTTTTAAATCTCTATGTAAAGTTTCAGGATTACATGAAATATATATAATTTGTTCAAAATCTTTAGCTAAAGCTCTTGTTGTATCATCAAGTCCAGATCTTGGTGGATCCATAAATATAGTATCAAAGTTATAATCTTTTAGATTTACATCTTTTAATCTATTAAAAACTCGTACTTCTTGGAGTCCTTGTACAAACTCTTCAGCACTCATTCTTATAAATTGAATTTTATTTATATTGTTTAATTCACAGTTTTTTAAAGCTGATTTTATAGATGTTTTTGAAATCTCTGTTGCTAGAACTTTATTAAATTTAGTTGATAAGGGAATTGTAAAATTTCCACCACCACAATAAAGTTCACATAAATCATTTGAAGAAGTTTCAATATTGTTTAAAACCCATTCAATCATTTGAATATTTACATTTGTATTTGGTTGAGTAAATCCACCTTCTTGGTAGGCAAATTTGAAATTTTGATTATTGATAGTTAATGTTTCATTTATTGATTCAGAACTAAGAACTATTTTTTGTTTTCTACTTCTTCCCATGATTTTAATGTTTAGCTTTTTTTCAATCTGTTTTGCTAATTCATTCCACTCTTCATCTAACTTTTTATGATAAATCAAAGTCACAAGCATATCATTTGTAGAACTTCCTAAAAATTCAACAGCAAAAAGTTTGTATGAAAGAGTTAATTCACTCATTAATAAATCTAAAAGTTTTGGCATAATCTCTTGTATTTGAGGACTTACAATTTGGCATGAGTTTATCTCTAAAATATTTTTCTTAAAGTCATTCATAGCATAAGATAAAATCTCTTTACCATTTCCATCTTTTTCCCACCAAATTCTAAATTCAGCTCTATTTCTAAAAGCTTTTTCTTCACTTTTTATAATGTCAAAATTCATAGTTGTAAAGTCTGAAAATCTCTCTTTTTCTCTTTGTAATTTAAAATTTAATTGTTCTTCATAAGATTTATCATATAAAACACAAGAGGCACATTTACCAAAATATTCGCAATTCATTAAAATCCTTCGTTATTTAAACTTGTATTATATTGAATTGATTATAATAGCGCCATGAAAGAAAATTGGCAACAACAACTACAATCACTATTAAACTGTGATTTAAAAACCTTATATCCATTGGCTCGAAGTTTAAATCGAAAATTAGAATTTTATGTGGGACCTACAAATTCAGGTAAAACCTACAATGCTATGCAAAAACTAAAAGAGGCAAATTCTGGACTTTATTTAGCACCTTTACGACTTTTGGCACTTGAGGGTTATGAAGACTTAAAAGCTTCAAATATTCAAGCTTCATTAATCACTGGTGAAGAACAGATGTTAAATGAAGATGCAGCTCATGTTTGCTCAACTATTGAAATGTTAGATTTTGATTTAGATGTTGATGTGGCTGTTATTGATGAAGTTCAAATGCTTGATGATAGTGATCGAGGTTGGGCTTGGGTAAATGCAATTATTGGATGTCCTGCTAAAAAAATCATTATGACAGGAAGTGTAAATGCACTTGATGCTGTTAAAAGAATAGCAGCTTATCTTGATGAAGATTTAGAGATTGTAAAACATCAAAGAAAAAATGAGTTAAAAGTTCTTCCAAAATGGACACCTTTAGAAAAACTTGAAGATGGAACAGCATTAATTGCATTTTCAAGAAGTGATGTATTAAGATTAAAACAAAAACTTCAAAAAAAATACACTGTTTCAGTAATTTATGGAAATTTATCTCCTGAAGTTAGACGAGATGAAGCCCAAAGATTTAGAGAGAAAAAAAGTCAGATTCTAATCGCAACTGATGCAATTGCAATGGGATTAAATCTTCCTATTAAAACTATATTATTTACAACTGACACAAAATTTGATGGTGTTAGTAAAAGAAAAATAACAGTTAATGAAATAGTGCAAATTGCAGGTCGAGCAGGGCGATATGGACATTTTGAAGCTGGATATTTGGGTGCAACTAGAAGAGATGTTTTAGAGCATGTAAGGCTTGAATTTGAAAGTCCTATAAAAACCATAAAACCACCATTTAAAGTAAAAATAAATAATAATCAACTTGAAGCTCTAGCAGCTCATATAAAAACAAATTCTTTAACAAAAGTACTGAAGTTTTTTGCTGATAATATGTATTTTTCTGGACCATTTGTAGCTGCTAGTATTTCATCTATGATTGAAGCTGCAAAAATTGTTGATACAAGATTTAATTTAAAACTTGAAGATAAATATCTTTTGGCTCAAGCTCCAATAACAACTAAATCAACAATTATTTTACAAGCCTATGAAGCTTATATTGCAAGTGTTATTAAAAAAAGAGTTTGTCATTATAAACCATCTATTACTTTGCCTAAAAAAGCAATAACTCAAAGGGATTTACTTTTGGTAGAAGATGAGGTTAAAAAAATATCTTTATATTTATGGCTTTCATACAAACTTCCTGAACTTTTTCCTGACCATGATAAGGCGTATATTTTAAGAAATTCTTTTAACTCTTTTATTGAAAAATCTTTAAAAGGAAATTTAATCGAAGAGGATAGTTCACGAAAACCATTTTCAAAACCATTCCCAAAACGTGAGAATGAGACTAAAGAATCAAAAAATCATAAAAAAGATTATAGACCAAGAAGGCGAAAAACAATTTAATAAAAAATTAGCTAGAATTATATACTTTCAAAGCCCCAAAATATGTACAAGGATTTAATATCGTGTTTGGATTTTTAAAAATCAACGAAGATTTATTTTTTAAAGAATTATTATCTGAAGATTTAGATAGTGCTAAAATCCAAAAATATATAAAAAAGGGTATAGATTTAAATAAAAGAGATGAGCGAGGAAAAACAATCCTTTTTCCTCTAGTAGCAAAAAGAAAACTTGATGCTTTAAAACTTCTCATAAAAAATGGGGCTAGTTTAACTATTGAAGATAATTTTGGGAAAACAGTTTTAGATGATGCTGTCGAGAGAGCAGATGGTGTTATGATTCGTTTTTTATTGGATAATGGATATTCAATAAATCACCAAAATAGTATGGGAAGAACCATCTTTCAAGATGTAGCTTTATTTGGAAATAATAAGATTTTTCAAATTTTTATGAATTATAATGCAAATTTTAATCAAAAAGACAATTACGGTAAAACTGTATTATTTGATGCTGTTGAGGGTGGAAACTTAACTATTTTAAAAGATGTTATAAACAACATAAATAATATAAATACTTTAGATGAAAATCATCGAACAGCACTTTTTAGAGCTGTTTTAAAAGATGATAGTTCGATTGCTATGGAATTAGTTTTACATGGAATAAATGTTAATTTTTTGGATAAAGATGGACAAAATGTACTTTTTAATGCAATTTTGCAAGGAACTAAAAATCTTTCTTTAATAGAACTTCTTATAAAAAAAGGCATAAATTTAAATGTAGTTGATAATCATCACAAAAGTATAATCAATGAACTTTTATATATATTTGATTTACAAAAAAATTCTTCGATTGAACTTGAGGGAAAATATAAAATTATTACACCTGAAAAAGAGTATATGCCTTTAGCTTTTTTATTCATTGAACAAGGAATTGAAATTGATAAAGTTGATGAATATGGGAAAACAACCCTACAAAGGGAGATTGAAAATAAGAATTTCACAAATATAGAATTTTTATTAAATTGTGGAGCAGATGTAAATGTTTGTGATGAAAATGATAAAAATATTATTTACAAAGAGATATTAAAAGGTTATTCAAATTATAAAATGATTGATTTTTTAATAGCTCATGGGGCAAATATTGATGCTAGAGATTTTGATGAAAAAAGTGTAGTTGATGATATTGTTGAAATAATTGCCGTTGTTAAAGGTTTTAAAAAACCTACTCCATTTTTATTAGGTTTAATAAAAACCGATGAGAAATATGATGTTTTATTAAAAAAAGTTCTTACCTTTAGACCAAATATTGAAACTCAAAGATTAGATGGAACAAATATTTTATTTGATATGGTTTTATATAATGATTTTGAAACTTTAAAAACTATTATAAATTATGGAATTAATTTAAATATAAAAGATAAAAGAGGATATACCCCTTTAATGCATATGGTTGAAGAGGGATTGAAACTTAAAGATAAAAAAGAAAAAGATTTTTTTATTGAAAGATTGGTTTATTTTCTAAAATATAGAGTTAATGTAGATATTCAAGATAATGATGGAAGAACAGTAATTCATAAAGCAGTAATTGCAAATGATTTGATAGTTGTTGAAAAACTTTTAACAAAAAAAGCTGATTTAGGAATAAGAGATATTCACGGAAGAACTGCACTTCATCATACCCAATGGCATGGAAATTATAAAATTGCACGATGGTTAATAGCAGGTGGTGCAGATATGAATTTACCTGATAATTCAGGATTTACACTTTTAAATTATGCTGCTATTTTTGGACATACAAGATTGATTATTGCATTAATTGCTTCTGGAGTTTTAATGTA
>JAQUIV010000020.1:13056-20398 GCA_028681275.1 Aliarcobacter sp. | reverse complement strand
TTATTTTTTAGGTGCGAATTTAAATAAAGCAGAACCCCAAGTTAATCCACCACCGAAAGCATCAAAAAGAACTGTATCACCAGCTTTTATTCTACCTTCTTCAAAAGCGTCATTCATTGCCATAGGAATAGATGCAGCTGATGTATTACCATATTTATGTACAGTAACAACAGTTTGTTCTTCACTAAATCCTAAAGCTTCACCCACCGCAGATATAATTCTATAATTTGCTTGATGAGGAATAAAATGATTAATATCTTCGTTCGTAAGATTATGTTTCTTCATCATAACTTGAACATCAGATGTTAATGTTTTAACAGCAAGTTTGAAAGTTTCATTTCCTTTCATTTTTATACAAGCCATTTTATTTTCTAAAACCTCTTTTGAGCAAGGATGTTTACTTCCTCCTCCAGCTGTTTTAATTAAATCTTCATAGTTTCCATCACTTGAACAATTTACATCAATAATTGCTTCATCTTTGTTTGTTGTAGCTGAAATAATTGCAGCTCCTGCTCCATCACCAAAAATAAAACAAGTACCTCTATCTGTGTAATCAAGAATAGAAGAGTATGTTTCTGCACCAATAACTAATACATTTTTTTTCATACCTGATTCAATAAATGCTTTTGCAATCGAAACAGCATATACAAAACCTGTACATGCAGCACTAATATCAAATGCCATAACATTTGGAAGTCCTACTTTAGCTGCTATTAAACATGCAGTTGATGGCATACATAAATAATCTGGAGTTACAGTCGCACAAACTATTAAATCTATCTCTTCTTTAGAAATTCCTGCTCTTGTAATTGCAACTTCTGCTGCCCTTGCACCTAAATCAGATGAAGCTTCATTCTCTTCAGAGATTCTTCTTTCTTTAATACCAGTTCTTTTCGTAATCCATTCATCACTTGTATCAATGATTTTTTCAAAATCTGCATTTGTCATAATCTTAGGAGGAATATAAGCTCCAATAGATCTAAAAGCTGCATATGTCATTTACATATCCTTAAATTGAATATAGTAGTAATTAGTTTTCTTGATTACCACTATATTTTGCTAATCTTTGTTCAATTATACTATCTAAATTTGAACTCGCTGCATTAATTGCTTGAAATATAGCGTTTTGTATTGCTTTAGGATTTGATTTTCCATGAGCAATAATAACAGGCGCTTTTACACCAAGTAAAGGAGCCCCACCATATTCTGCATAATCAACTCTTACTTTTAAGTTTTTGAAAACTTTTCTCATAAGAACTGCACCAGCTATTGAAATTAATGATCTTTTTAAATTTTTCTTAATAATTTTACCAATTGTATCTGCAACACCTTCGGCAGTTTTAAGTAAAATATTACCAACAAAACCATCACAAACAACAACATCTACTGTTCCTTTGAAAATATCACTACCTTCAACATTACCAGCAAAATTAGGAAGTTTAGAAATAAGTTTATAAGCTTCTTTAGTTACTTCATTACCTTTACTATCTTCTTCACCATTACTTAATAATCCAACTATTGGTTCATCAAGTCTAAGAACATACTGAGCATAAACTTGTCCCATAACTGCAAATTCAAATAAGTTTTTTGGGTCACTATCAACATTTGCCCCAACATCTAATACTAAAGTATTTTGATTTTCACTTGTAGGCATTAATGTTGCAATTGCAGGTCTGTTTACGCCTTTTATTCGGCCAATTCTTAATGTAGCTAATGACATAGAAGCACCTGAATGTCCTGCTGAAACAACAGCATCGGCATTTCCATCTCGTACAAGTTCAATAGCTTTATAAATAGTTGATTCTTTTCTTTTAAGTGCATCAGTAGCAGAATCGCTCATACTAATTACATCATCTGTATCTAATATTTCAATTCTTGATAAAAAAATTTGGGGAATAAGAGGTAAAAGTTCATTTTTTTTACCAACTGCGATTGCAGTAAAGTTGTTGTTTTTCTTAAGTGCGGCAACTAAGCCTTCCATTATAGGCTCAGGACCGAAGTCCCCACCCATAGCATCTATTGCAATTCTTAGCATTAGTTTTTATATTCACCAGTAGTTGGATTAACCATATGAGGCATTTTCCAAGTTCCATCACTATCTTTAACAGGTTTTTTTAATGTTATTTTGTAGTGAGTTCTTCTTTTTGCTGATCTAGTATGAGATACTCTTCTCTTAGGTACTGCCATTTTAATTCTCCTTAAAATTCTTTTTCAAAATTATCACCAAGTTGTGAACAATCGTCACAAATGTGATAGTCACTTTTGATACTGTTTAATTCACTTTCGATGATTTCATCAAAATCAATTAAACTGTTTTCAACTTCTATTACTAAATATTCACTTTCATCACCCTTGTAAATACCATCACTTAACAATAAATGAAGTTCTTCATCAACTTCAATTTGTTCAGTTGTTCCGCATCTACAACAATCAATATCCGTACTACCTTTTAGTACAGCGTCAATCTTTACTAATGATTGCGATATTTTACAAAAAGTACCTTCAATTTTAACTGAATTGTAAATTACTTCCAATTCTTTGCTAAGTTGTGGTACTTTTCTAAATTCAATTTTCATTATAAATTGTATTAATTAATAGTTAATTAACAAATTTCTTTTTGTGCAAAAAAGAAATTAATCTCAATTGCTGCATTTTCTAATGAATCAGAACCATGTACTGCATTTGCATCAATTGATTCAGCAAAATCTGCTCTGATTGTTCCAGCTGCTGCTTCTTTAGGATTAGTAGCACCCATTAATTCTCTATTTTTAGCCATTGCATTTTCACCTTCTAAAACTGAAACTACAACTGGTCCAGAGATCATGAATTCAACTAAATCTTTAAAGAAAGGTCTTGCTGCATGAACTGCATAAAAAGCTTCAGCATCAGCTTTGCTTAATTGCATTTTTCTAGTTGCTGCAATTCTTAATCCAGCTGTTTCAAATCTATCTAAGATTTTTCCAACTACATTTTTTGCTACAGCGTCTGGTTTAATGATTGATAATGTTTGTTCCATTACGTATATTCCTCGATTTTTTTAAAGTCGCGGATTATACCTAAAAATAAAAAAAAAGGCAAGTAGTAAAAACTACTCACCTTTTTTAGCTCAAATAATAGTTAAAAATTAATCTTCAACTACAGGAGTTCCAGGAGTTCCTCTATCTTCTTTTTCGATAGCACCAGAACCAGCTTCATCCCATACAATACATCCCTCAGTTGGACATGCATCAGCACATGCTGGAGCATCATTGTGTCCTACGCACTCAACACATTTGTCAGCGTATACATAATATGTATCTGCTCCTGTTGGGTTCTCATCATTATCAACGATTGCTTCTACTGGACACTCATCTAAACAAGCATCACAACTAATACAGATATCAGTAATTTTTACTGCCATAGTATATCTCCTAATTAAAATTTAGAAAACTTTATCACAGTAAATATAAAATTATCTTTAAAATCTTAGATTTGCTATTTTTCATTTTTCTAAGATAGTTACAAGGTAGCATAATTTTATTGAGGATAAATATTATCTTAAAATAAAAATTTTCATAAATTTCAGAATTTAAGGAAAATCACAGTTTCTTTTCAAAAAAATTGTTATATAATTTCTCAACAAAATTTATTATTTAAAAGGAATTAAAATATGTTAGTAACAAAAAAAGCTCCAGATTTTACAGCAAAAGCTGTACTTGCAGATGGTCAAATTGTAGAAAATTTTAACTTATATGAAAACATTGGTGAAAAAGGTGCAGTATTATTCTTTTACCCATTAGACTTTACATTTGTTTGTCCTTCTGAAATCATTGCTTTCTCAAAAAGAATTGAAGAATTTACTTCAAGAGGAATTTCTGTAATTGGTTGTTCAGTTGATTCTCAATTTTCTCACTTTGCATGGAGAGAAACAGCAGTTGAACAAGGTGGAATTGGAAGAGTTAAATTCCCATTAGTAGCTGACCTTTCAAAATCAATCTCAAGAGATTATGATGTATTATTTGGTGAATCAGTTGCATTAAGAGGATCTTTCTTAATTGATGCTGATGGAACAGTAAGACATGCAGTAATTAATGACTTACCATTAGGAAGAAACATTGATGAAATGATCAGAATGGTAGATGCAATGTTATTTACAAATGAGCATGGTGAAGTTTGTCCTGCTGGATGGGCAAAAGGTGATGAAGGTATGAAAGCTAACACTGCTGGTGTTGCTGAATATTTAGCAAAAAATGAAGGAAAATTATAATATTTAACTATATTATATTAAAAGAAAAGGTATCAAATTTTTTTGATACCTTTTTTTATGTAAAGCTGTTTTATTGACAATTTTTCAAATTAACACTACAATAATGCCAATACTTTAATAAAAACTACAAAAAAACTACAAAAAACTACATAAACTTATGTAAAATCAAAGGTAAAAAATACTCATGGAAGAGTCTAAAGAAGAAACAAAAACAAAAACTACAACTTCAAAAAAAGCAAGAACACATATTCCTGTTGAGGGTTATAAGATTGAACAATTAAGGGAATTTCCTTTAGAAGAACTTATAAATATTGCAAATGAACTTGAAGTTGAAAATCCTCAAGAATTAAAACGACAAGATTTAATGTTTACAATTTTAAGATCTCAAATTGATGCTGGTGGATTTATTTTATTTACTGGTATCTTAGAGATTAAAGAGGGTGGATTTGGATTTTTAAGAGCAATCGATGGAAATTTCTCTGATACTTCTAATGACTCTTATGTAAGTGCTACACAAATTAGAAAATTTGCACTTAGAACTGGGGATATTGTTTCAGGGCAAGTTAGACCTCCAAATAAAGAGAGTGAAAAATATAACGCCTTATTAAAAATTGAAGCAATAAATTATCTTCCAGTAAAAGAATCAAAAAACAGACCTTTATTTGATAACTTAACTCCACTTTACTCTACAAAAAGATTTAACTTTGAATATGAATCACAAAAAATGACAGGAAGAATGCTTGACTTATTTGCTCCTATGGGTAAAGGTCAAAGGGGTCTTATTGTTGCACCTCCAAAAACTGGTAAAACTGAATTATTAAAAGAGTTAGCTCACGCAATCGCTAGAAATCATCCTGAAGTTACATTAATGGTTTTATTAATTGATGAAAGACCTGAAGAAGTTACTGATATGCAAAGAAGTGTAAGAGGTGAAGTTTATAGTTCTACTTTTGATTTACCTGCACATAACCATGTAAGAGTTGCAGAAATTGTTATTGAAAAAGCAAAAAGACTTGTAGAAATGAAAAAAGATGTAGTTATTTTACTTGATTCTATTACTAGATTAGCACGTGCTTATAATACTGTAACACCATCATCTGGAAAAGTTCTTTCAGGTGGAGTTGATGCAAATGCTTTACATAAACCAAAAAGATTTTTTGGAGCTGCTAGAAATATTGAAGAGGGTGGAAGTTTAACAATTATTTCAACTGCACTTATTGAAACTGGTTCAAAAATGGATGAAGTTATTTTTGAAGAGTTCAAAGGAACTGGAAATAGTGAAGTTGTACTTTCAAGAAATGCAGCGAATAAAAGAGTTTACCCAGCTCTTGATATTACAAAATCTGGAACAAGAAAAGAAGAGTTACTTCTTACTCCTGATGTTTTACAAAAAACTTGGATTTTAAGAAATGCAATTTCACAAATGGATGAAGTTGAAGCTCTTAAATTCTTATACTCAAAAATGTTAAAAACTAAAAACAACGAAGATTTCTTTAATTCAATGAATGAATAACACAAGGGTTTCAACTCTTGCGTTATATTAAACAATTTACTCATATAACTCTTTCCCTAATAAATATATATAAAAACTTATGTTAAAATAATTCCTTATTACAATAAAAGGTACAAATTGAAAGTAGGCGTGTTTGATTCTGGGCTTGGTGGATTGACTGTTGTTAGTTCAATTCAAAAAGTGTTTAAAGGTGCAGAACTTTTTTATATTGCTGATACAGCTTATGCTCCTTATGGGGAGAAAACGGTTGAAGAGATTTTAAATAGATGCGATAATATTACTAGATACCTTTTAGAAAAACATGGAATTGAAGCTTTGATTGTTGCTTGTAATACAGCAACAAGTGCTGCAATAAAACATTTAAGAGAAAAATTTCCTTTTTTAATAGTAATTGGAACAGAACCTGGAATTAAACCTGCTATTTTAAATACAAAAACTTCACATGTTGGAGTTTTAGCAACACCTGCAACTTTAAAAGGTGATAAATACCAACTTTTAGTAAACGAGTTATCAAATATAAAAAAAGTAACCCTTTATGAACAAGCTTGTATTGGCTTGGTTGAACAAATAGAAAAAGGTGAAATAGACTCGCCTAAAACTTTTGATATGTTAGCAAAATGGTTAGAACCTATGAAAAATAATGGTGTTGATACTATTGTTTTAGGTTGTACACATTATCCTTTAGTTGATGAAGTTATAAGAAAAGTTATGGGAAATGATATAACTTTAATAGAAACAGGAAATGCAATTGCTAATAGATTAAAACTTTTAAGTGAAGAAATAGGGCATATAAATGAAGGAACTCTTGAAATAAGTGTTTGTTTTACGGGTGAAATAAATAAACAGATGGTTGAAAAGATTTTAGAAAATAAAAATATAGAAGTTAGGAAGTGCACAATATGAGTCAAGAAGTTTTAGAAAAAAGAGTTTTAGCATTAAAATATAGACCTCATAGATTTGAAGATTTAGTTGGGCAAAGTACAGTTTCTCAAACTCTTTCGTTAGCTTTGGATTCTGATAGGTTATCACATGCATATCTGTTTTCAGGGCTTAGAGGAAGTGGGAAAACTTCAACTGCTAGAATTATGGCAAAAGCACTTTTATGCTCAAATGGACCAACTTCAAAACCTTGTGAAGTTTGTGATAACTGTAAAAGTGCAAACTCAAATAGACATCTTGATATTATTGAAATGGATGCTGCATCAAATCGTGGAATTGATGATATTAAAGATTTGATTGAACATACAAAATATAAACCAAGTAGCGCTAGATTTAAAGTATTTATAATCGATGAAGTTCATATGCTTACAACTCAAGCTTTTAATGCTTTATTAAAAACTTTAGAAGAACCTCCTGGATTTGTGAAGTTTATATTAGCAACTACTGACCCATTAAAATTACCAGCAACGATTTTGAGTAGAACTCAACATTTTAGATTTAATAAAATCGCAACTTCTGATGTAATTCATCATTTATCACACATATTAAATGAAGAGAATATAAATTATGAAAAAGATGCTTTAGAAATACTTGCAAGAACTGGACAAGGAAGTTTAAGAGATACTTTAACTTTACTTGACCAA
>JAQUIV010000020.1:0-12956 GCA_028681275.1 Aliarcobacter sp. | reverse complement strand
TGATGTAATTCATCATTTATCACACATATTAAATGAAGAGAATATAAATTATGAAAAAGATGCTTTAGAAATACTTGCAAGAACTGGACAAGGAAGTTTAAGAGATACTTTAACTTTACTTGACCAATCTATTATTTTTTCAAAAGGAAGAATAAATACATCAAGTGTTGTTGATATGTTGGGATTAATTGACCCAAAACTTATGGATAATATCTTTTCAATCATTTTAAATAAAGGTGATATAAATCAAATAATCAAAGATTTAGAGAGTTATGAAGTTTCTCAAATTTGTGATGAAATGACAATTTATTTAAAAGATAAAATGCTTTCAAAAGATAGAAAATTTGATTTACTTTTATTTGATAGATTTTTTAGAATTTTAAGTGATGCAAAACATTTATTAGCCATAAATAGTGATGGTGGATTTGTTTTAATTTTAACTTTTATGAAAATGATTGAAGCTACAAATCTAAAAACTATTGATGATATTATAAATCAAGTGGAAAAAATAGAAGTTAGAAAAGAAGCTCCAGTTGCAAAAGCTATTGAAAAGCCAATAGAAAAATTATTTAATGAAGACAGTGCTAAGGATTTATTTAAGAATATGCCTAATAACATTGTCGAAAACCAATTAATTAAAGAAAAATTTGAAAAACTTGAAAAAGTTATAAAACCAGTTTTTGAAGAGCCTGAAACAAAAATAGAAGAAGTTACACCTTTTGATGAGGTATTAATTCAAAGTGATAATATCATGGATTTAGGAATGGTTGATTCTATTGAAGTTGTTGATTATTCAACTCCTTTTGATGATTTACCAACAACTCCTTCAATTCCAACAACTTCTGTTGTAAAAGAAATTGAGATAGAAAAACCAAAAGAGATTGCAATTGAACCAATAATAGAACATCAAGTTCCAGCAAATATTTTTGAAGAGATAGAAATTGTTCCTATTGAAGAAGCTTTTGAAGAACAAGATGATATTCAAAATGAGTTATATGAAAAATTAACTGCAAAAGTTTATGATAGAGACCCTGATTTAGGTGAATGTTTTGAAAGAAATTTTATCTTTAATGGTTTTGAAAATAATAAACTATACATAACTTCTTATGCTCAAGATGAAGATAGAAAGTTTTTATATAAACATTTTGGAATAATAAAAACTTTTGCTCAGGACATTTTTGGAAATGATGTTGAGTTAGATTTCAAAAAGGAAGAACCCTCCGTACTAGAAGATAAAAAAGTAGAAGTTGAAAAACAAGAAGAAAATTCTTTTCAAGAAGAAGTTTCAAGTGACACAGGTTCTATGATTGAAGAGATTGAAATGGGTTCAGGTTGTGTATCTGATATGAATAATAGTGAGGTAATTCAACCCTCACAAAAAGAGTTAGAGTTGAATGATATTTTAAATTCAAAAATGCTGGATAAAGCAAAAGAGCTTTTTGATATAAAAAAGATTACAGTAAAAACAAGAAGTTGAAATATTAACTTTTAGTTAATATAAAATAGATAGACTTCAAATTAGTTTTAAATAAGGAAAAAATTATATGAATAAATTTTCAAAAATATTATCGGTAAGTGTTTTAATAGCAACTTCATTATATGCATCTAATGATGAGAATATTGTTAATTTTGAGAAAAAAAGAATTGCTCAAAACCCAAATGTAGAAGTAAAAAGTATAAAAATTAATACAAAAAAAGAGTTACCATTAAATGGTTGGAGCGGATATATTTTAGATGTTGAAGCAATGGTTCAAGGTAAAAGTATAAATGCTAAAGATATACTTTTTTCTGATGGAAAATATATCTCTTTAGAGTTGATTGATTCTGAAACTGGAAAATCTTTAAAGGATTTAGTAACTCCAAATTTAACTGACAATTTCCATGATAAATCAAAACTGATTGCAGGAAATCATAATGCAAAAGATAAAATAGTAATTTTCTCTGATCCATTATGTCCATTTTGTAAAGATTATGTGCCAGATGTTATAAAATATGTAAATAAAAATAAAGATTCTATTGCTTTATATTATTATAATTTCCCTCTTTCAATTCATCCAGCAGCAACACCTTTGTCAAAACTTATTGAAGTTGCAAAACATAAAGGTGTAAAAGATGTTGAATTAAGAGCTTATGAAATAGATTGGGAACCATATTTTGATGTTAAAACAACAGATGAAAAGAAAATCTTAGAAGCATTTAATAAAGAGTTTAAAACAAATATCAAACTTGAAGAGATTTCAACAAACGAAATAAAAGCCCTTATTGAAAAAGATATTACAATGGGTGAAGAAGTTATGGTTGCGGGAACTCCAACAATATTTGTAAATAAAGTTAAAGATTCTACAAAACTTAAATATGAAACATTAGGTAAAAAATAAATTTATTAAGAAGGTAATATGGAAAAATTAGTAATAGCAACAAGAAGAAGTCAATTAGCTCTTTGGCAGAGTGAATATGTAAAAGCAAGACTTTTAGAACACTATCCAAATATGCAAATTGAACTTCAAGAGTTTGTAACAAAAGGTGATAAGATTTTAGATGTTCCATTGGCTAAAATTGGAGGGAAAGGTCTTTTTACAAAAGAACTTGAAGTTGCAATGCTTGAAGGAACTGCACATTTAGCAGTTCACTCTTTAAAAGATGTTCCAACTCAATTTGAAGATGGTTTACAACTTGCTGCTGTTACTAAAAGATTTGACCCAAGAGATGCTATTTTAAGTAATAAATATACTTCATTAGATGATTTACCACAAGGTGCAGTTGTTGGAACTACAAGTTTAAGAAGAAGAATGGCAATAAAAATGTTAAGACCTGATATTGTTTTAAAAGACTTAAGAGGAAATATCAATACAAGAATTGCAAAACTAAATGCTGGTGAATATGATGCTATTATTCTTGCAGCTACTGGAATTCAAAAACTAAAAATTGAAAATGAAGTTAAATACTTTAATCCAATTTCAACAGATATAATGATTCCATCAATGGGACAAGCAACACTTGGAATTGAAACTACAAATGACCCAAAAGTATTAGAAATAGTAAAAGTGTTAAATGATAAAGATGCACATATTGAATCAACAATTGAGCGAAGTTTTGTGGATACACTTCAAGGTGGTTGTCAAGTTCCAATTGGTGTAAAAGCAACAATTATTGATGAAAACTCAATTAGAGTTCAAGCTATTGTTGGACTTCCTGATGGAACTGAATATATCAGTGAAGATATAACTGCTAATATTAATGACTTTGAAAAAATTGGTCAAAAATTAGCTCAAAGTTTTATTGACCAAGGTGCAAAAGAGTTATTAGAAAAAGCAGAAAAATTAGCTTTTAAATAAAATTTTATAAGGAGAGATAAAATGAGAATAAATGTAGAAGAAACGCTTTTTTGTTTGGTAGATGTACAAGATAAGTTATATCCACATGTTACAAATAAAGATGAAGTTGAGAAAAATTTAATTACTTTAGTAAAAGGATTAAAAGTTCTTAGTGTTCCTTTTATTGTAAATGAACAATATAAAAAAGGAATAGGAGAAACAATTCCATCTTTAAAAGAGTTGGTTGAAGAGTATCCACATTTTGAAAAAACAACTTTTTCATGTTATAAAAATGAAGCAACAATTGATGCAATTAATGGACTGAATAAAAAAGTTGTAATAGTTGCTGGAATTGAAACTCATGTTTGTGTTTTACAAACTTGTATAGATTTACTTGAGGGTGGATTTGAAGTTGTTTTAGTAACGGATTGTTGTACTTCAAGAAAACAAAAAGATACTGATATGGCAATTACAAGATTAGTTCAAGCAGGAGTAATCCCTACAACTTATGAATCTTTACTTTTTGAATTAACTTTAAATGCAAAAAATCCTTGTTTCAAAGAGATTTCAAGTTTAGTAAAATAAGAATTTTTTCTTATTTTACTATTGCGTTTTTACCACTTTTTTTAGCTTCATACATCTTTTTATCAGCAAGAGTCAAAATCTCATCATAAGAATTAAATTTTTTATCAAATTCAACTATTCCAATACTAAGAGTAATTTCTCCAAATCTTGTAGTTGAGAATTTTTCTGAAGTTATATTCATAACCCTATTCATGTGTTCATTTGCATCATCAATAGTGCTATCTATGCTTATTACACAAAACTCTTCTCCACCTAGCCTAAATACATAATCTAAACCTTTTCTTGAGTGTTCTAATAATATTTCAGCAAAATATTTAAGAACAACATCTCCACCATCATGTCCAAATCTATCATTTATACTTTTGAAGTTATCTATATCAATATACGCTAAAGTTGCTTTTGTTGAATCTCTATTTACTTGAGCAAAAACATCAGAACAAACTTTTCCAAAATATCTTCTATTATATAAAGAAGTTAAAGTGTCTGTAATAGTTAGTTCTTGAAGTTGATTTCTGATTAGTTGATTTTCATTCTCTAATTCTATTCTTCTTATTTCTCTTTCGATTTTTCTTGAATAGATTAAAGCAATATCATCTAATTCATTTGGTAATTCTCTTACATCTTTAGAATAAATAGCAATATGACCTATACAACTACCTTTTCCGTCAGTTATTGGAATTCCATAAAAACTTTCAAATTTTTCATCAAGTAAATCTAAAAAGTTGTATTTTACATGCTCTTTTATTTTTATAATTTTATTATCAAAAACAAATTTTCCTGGAATTCCATTTAAATCAATAATTTCAGGAATTTTGTCATTTGTTGAATATAAGATTTTTACTTTTGTTGTAGGATTAAAATCGATTGCTTTTGTAATATATACTAAATCTGCTTGGAATAATTTTTTGATTTCAATTGCTGTGTGTTCTATAAATTCATCACCAGTGTGATAAGAAGTTATTTCAAGTATTGATTTTAGGGCTTCATACGGATTGAATTTAAATGAATTATCCACTATTACTTATCTCCTAAATTTTATTAGGCGAATAATAACATAATATTAATAATTAGAGGATAAAAAAAGTCCGGATTTAATCCAGACTTTTTTTATAGAGTTTTTAATAATAAAAAGTAATTATTAGTTCATTGTTCCTGCTGGAACGTGTACAAAACCTTCCATAATGATTCTTGCACTTCTACTCATAGTTGCTTTGTCAACAACAAATTTTCCATTTTTTTCTTTAATAACAGCACCAACTTTTAAAGTTCCTGATGGATGTCCAAATTCAACAGCAGATTTTTCTCCACCACCAGCAGCTAAATTTACTAAAGTTCCTGGAATACAAGCAGCAACACCAATAGCAACTGAAGCAGTTCCCATCATAGCATGGTGTAATTTTTGCATAGATAATGCTCTTACATGTAAATCAATTTCATCTGCTTTAACTTCTTTACCACTTGAAGTAGTAAAATCAGATTTAGGAGCAACAAAAGCAATTTTTGGAGTGTGTTGTCTTGTTTCTGCTTCTTTTAAATCAGAGATTAATCCCATTTTTAAAGCAGCATAAGATCTAATAACTTCAAATCTAGCTAATGCTTCAGCGTCGTTATTAATATCAACTTGAAGTTCAGTTCCTTTGTATCCAATATCAGCAGCATTTACAAAACATGTTGGAATACCAGCAGTTATCATAGTTGCTTTAAATGTACCAATTCCTGGAACTTCTAAATCATCTACTAAATTTCCAGTTGGGAATAACTCTTCACTTGGATCAACAGGTTCAGCAAATTCTAATACGATTTCTTCAGCTGGGAATGCAACACCATCGATGTAGTAATCTCCCATTTCTTTAACCATACCATTTACCATAGTTACATAACAAAGAATAGTTTTTTTGATATTTGCTTGCCAAATTCTTACACAACAAACACCATTTTCTGGTACATTATCAACTAATCCCTCTTTAATAGCAAAAGGACCAACTGCACTTGATAAGTTTCCACAGTTTCCACTCATATCCACAAAATCTTTATCGATTGCAACTTGACAGAAATAGTAATCAACATCATGTCCTGGAACAGAACTTTTTCCAACTAAGATAGCTTTAGAAGTTGAAGAAGTAGCTCCTCCCATACCATCCATTTGTTGTTTATAAACATCAGGACTTCCTACGATTCTTTGAAGTAATTTATCTCTTTTTGCTGGATTCTCTTGTGCTTCTTTTGGTAAATCTGCAATATTAAAGAATGTACCTTTAGAAGTACCACCTCTCATATATGTTGCTTTAACTTTAAATTGTGGCTCGTAATTACTCATGTTTTTCCTTTAAATATTTGATAAAACTGTTTAAAAAAATCTTGGGATTTCTTTAAATAGTTTTAGAAAATTCTAAAGAGCAAAAAGCTCTTTAGATATTTATTTTTTTGAAGATGCAATAACATCTTTAGCGAATTTTTGTAAGATTCCACCATTTTTGTAAACATCAACTTCAGCTGAAGTATCTAATCTACATAAAACGTCGAATTTAACAACTTCACCATTTGCTCTTGTCATAACAACTGTTAAGTCACATCTTGGAGTAATTTCACCCTCGATGTCAAATGTTTCTGTTCCATCAATAGCATAAGTAAATCTTGTTTCACCTTCTTTGAATTGTAATGGTAATACACCCATTCCAACTAAGTTAGTTCTGTGAATTCTTTCGATTGATTCAGCAATTAAAACTTCAACACCTGCAAGTCTTACACCTTTAGCTGCCCAGTCTCTTGATGAACCTTGACCATAGTTAGTTCCAGCAATAATGATAAGAGGTTGTTTTCTTTGAGTATAAGTCTCAATAGCTTCCCACATTCTTGACTCAACACCCTCTGGCATAATTTTTGTTAAAGAACCTTGTTTAACAGTTCCATCTTCTTTTTTAACCATTTCGTTAAATAATTTTGGATTTGCTAAAGTAGCTCTTGATGCTGTATGGTGATCCCCTCTATGTGTTGCATAAGAGTTTAAATCTTCAACAGGTAATCCCATTTTTAAACAATATTCACCAGAAGCAGAGCTTGGTAAAATTGCATTTGATGGAGATAAGTGGTCTGTTGTGATGTTATCTGGGAATACACCTAATGGTCTCATATTTTTAAGAGCTGGCATTTGCATATATTCATCTTCCCAATAAGGAGGTCTGTTAATATATGTAGATTGAGTATTCCATTTATAGAATGGCTCAGCTTTAGTTCCAGATAATCCATTTCTTGCGAACATTGGGTTATAAATGTTGTTATACATTTCAGGTCTAACACAAGATTTTTCAACAGCATTAATTTCTGCATCTGATGGCCATAAATCTTTTAATCTAATATCATTTCCATCTTTATCTTTTCCTAATACATCATTTTCAATATCAAATCTGATAGTTCCAGCTAATGCATAAGCAATAACAAGTGCAGGAGATGCTAAAAATGCTTCTTTTACGTATGGGTGGATTCTTCCATCAAAGTTTCTGTTTCCAGATAATACAGCAGTTGTGTAAATATCTCTATCAATAACTTCTTGTTGGATTTTTGGATCTAAAGCACCTGACATACCATTACAAGTAGTACATGCAAATCCAACTACACCAAATCCTAATTTTTCCATTTCAGGTAATAATCCAGCTTCTTTTAAATAAACTTCGATTACTTTTGAACCTGGTGCTAATGAAGATTTAACCCATGGTTTTCTTGTTAATCCAAGTGCATTTGCTTTTTTAGCTAAAAGACCAGCAGCGATAACGTTTCTTGGATTTGAAGTATTTGTACAAGAAGTAATAGCAGCAATTAAAATACCACCATCTGGAATTTTATCACCATCTTGAGTCCACTCTTTTACGATTCCTTCAGCTTTTAAAGTAGAAGTTGGAACTAATTTATGAGGTTTTGAAGGACCAGCTAAAGATCTTGTTACTTTTGATAAATCAAATTCAATAGTTCTAGCATATGTAGCTTCAGCAAAAGCATCTGCCCATAAACCATTAGCTTTAGCATAAGCTTCAACTAATTTAACTTGTGCAGCATCTCTACCAGTTATTGTTAAATAATCAATAGTTTGTTCATCAATAGCGAACATACCAGCAGACGCTCCATATTCAGGAGTCATATTTGCAATAGTAGCTCTATCACCTAAGTTAAGGTATTTAATTCCTGAACCATAGAATTCTAAGTATGCAGAAATTACATTGTTTTGTCTTAAGAAAGAAGTCATTGCAAGTGCAATATCAGTAGCTGTAATTCCTTCTGATCTAACACCAGTGATTTCAACACCAATGATTTCTGGAACCCTCATATAAGAAGGATTTCCTAACATTACGTTTTCAGCTTCTAATCCACCAACACCAACAGCGATAACACCAAGTGCATCTACGTGAGGAGTATGTGAGTCAGTTCCAACTAATGTATCAGGAGAAGCAATTCCATCATTTAAATGTACAACTGGAGACATTTTTTCTAAGTTGATTTGGTGCATAATTCCATTACCTGGAGGAATAACGTCAACGTTATTAAATGCTTCTTTAGTCCAGTTAATAAAGTGGAATCTATCTGCATTTCTTCTATCTTCGATATCTCTATTTTTTTGGAATGCATCTGGGTCAAATCCACCACACTCAACTGCTAATGAGTGGTCAACGATTAATTGAGTTGGAACAACTGGATTTACTTTTTGAGGGTCTCCACCTTCTTTAGCAACTGCTTCTCTTAAACCTGCAAGGTCAACGAAAGCTGTAAGTCCTAAAATATCGTGGCAAATAACTCTTGATGGGAACCAAGGGAAATCTTTGTCTGTTCTTTTTTCAATTAATTGAACTAATGAATCTTTTAAATCTTCACTAGGACATTTTCTTAATAAATTTTCTGCTAATACTCTTGAAGTGTAGTTTAATTTTGCAAATGAACCAGGAGTGATATCTTCTACTGCTGATTTTACATCATAATACTTAACACCATCAACACCTGCAAGGTCTTTTAGATATTTTTCATTTGTCATATTTGTTATCCATTTTATATGTAAGTTTTTATGTAAGTGTTGTAAATTTCCCCGAAAGGGGAAAAATTACGCTCTGTCTTCGATAGAAACGAATTCTCTTGGCTCAGGTCCAGTATACTCTGAACTTGGTCTGATAATTCTGTTGTTTGCTCTTTGTTCAAATGCGTGAGCAGCCCATCCAGCAGCTCTTGACATAATGAATAATGGTGTATAGTATAATCTTTCGATTTCCATATAGTGGTAAATTAATCCACCGAAGAAGTCGATATTATCTGGTAAACCTTTTTCAGCTTTTACTTTGTCTCTGATAGCTTTTGCAATATCAAATAATTTAGGATCAGAAGTTTCTAATTCTTTTAATTCATTTGCTAATTCAAATCCAACTGGAGATCTTGGGTCTAAGTTTCTATATACTCTGTGACCGAATCCCATGATTTTTTCTTTTTTAGCAAATAATTCGTCAACTGATTTTAATGCATGTTCAACATTGTCAAATTGTAATACGAATTTGATAGCTACTTCATTAGCTCCACCATGTAAGTGACCTTTTAAAGTACCAATACCAGTTGTCATACAAGAGTAGATGTCTGATAATGTAGAAGCTGTAATTCTGTTAGCAAATGTAGAAGCATTAAATTCATGCTCTGCATATAAAGTTAACATTGCGTTCATAGCTTTAACTTCAACAGCTAATGGTTTTTTCTCTTTTAATCTTTCTAAAATGAAACCAGCAATTGTAGTTTCTTCAGATTTTAAACAGATTTCTTTACCATTTTTGTGCCAGTGGTGCCAGTAAACTAAAAATGATGGGAATGCTCCTAATAATCTGATGATTTTTGCCATTTGGTCAGAAAAATCATCTGCTTCAGGCTCAACACATCCAAGCGCAGCAGTAGCTGTTTTCATAACATCCATTGGATGAGAAGAAGCTGGAATTGATTTTAAAACATTTTTTACAGAAATTGGTAATTCTCTTCCTGCAATAATTTTTCTTGTAAAATCTTTTAATTGAGCTTTAGTTGGTAATTCTCCAACTAATAATAAATATGCTACTTCTTCGAAATCAGTTTTTAAAGCTAAATCTTGAATTGCATAACCTCTATAATTAAGACCATTTCCTAACCCACAAGTACAAATTGCTGAACTTCCAGCTGTAACACCTGCTAATCCACCCATATTTTCTCCTTAGTTTTATTCAGTTTTATTTTTTTATTTAAATAAAGCGAAAATTATTTCGCTTTACCTTTTGAGAATAACTCATCCATTTTTTGCTCATAAGCATGGTAATTTAACATATCGTATAATTCCATTCTTGTTTGCATTGTATTAAGAACACCCTCTTGAGTACCTTTGTCTTTTAACTCTTGATATACAGCTAAAGCAGCTTTATTCATTGCTCTAAATGCTGATAATGGGTAAAGAACCATATCAATTCCAACAGAAGCTAATTCTTCAGTTGTAAATAATGGAGTAGCTCCAAACTCAGTAATGTTTGCTAAAACAGGAACTGTCATTTGATCAGTAAATTCTTTATACTCTTTTAAAGTATGAACAGCTTCTGCAAAAATTGCATCTGCTCCAGCTTCAACGTAAGCTTTTGCTCTAGCGATTGCTGCTGCTTGACCTTCAGATGCATGTGCATCAGTTCTAGCAATAATGTAGAAATCTGGGTCTAATTGATTTTTAGCATCAACAGCTGCTCTGATTCTGTCACACATTTCTTCAGTAGATACTAACTCTTTATTTGGTCTGTGTCCACATCTTTTTGCAGCAACTTGATCTTCAATATGTAATCCAGCAGCTCCAGCTCTGATAAATTCTTTAACAGTTCTTGCAACGTTAAATGCATGTCCCCAACCAGTATCAGCATCAACGATTAATGGAGTATCACAAATAGAAGTAATTCTTCTAACATCAATACATACGTCTTCAATCATTGTCATACCTAAGTCTGGTAAACCGTAAGAAGCATTTGCAATACCTCCACCTGATAAGTAGATTGCTTTATGTCCTACTCTTGTTGCTTGTAATGCTTGGTAAGCATTAATTGTTCCTACGATTTGTAAAGGAGACTCTTCTTTTAAGGCTTCTCTAAATTTTTTACCTGCGCTCATACACATCCTTTAAATTTAAGTTGAACACTATTATACATGATTTCTATAAAGTAGTTATGTATGATTTTTGGAAGATAAATTACAATTTATTTTAATAAACTAGTAAAATGTACAATAATTGTTTTTTTATAAAATAATGGTACAATTAGAGAAATATTAAATTCAAGGTATAATATGAGTTACAAAAATTCAATAGAAAAATTCATTGAAATATTTAAAAGGTCAAACCTTAGTATTTCTAAATTTGCAGTATTAATAAATAAGGATAGAAGAACGGTTACATCGTGGATTGATAAGATTACAGATATTGAACCTAATAAAGAAATAAAAGACAAAATTTGTCAAACATTTAGGTATCCAGATTATATTTGGGAAGATGGATGTAATGGTGAAGAGTTTTTAAAATCAATAACTCAAATCCCTCAAAAAGAGGTAAGAATCATAGATGAAGACTATCAAGGAAGATTAAAATACATATTAGAACAAGAACAAAATAGAAGATTTGTTATTCAAGCGCAATTTCCAGGACCTATGTATAGGGATTCTGCTGTACAAAAAGTGTACAAAACTACTAATAGTGCTGATATAGAAGAATTAAAACAAGCAAGAATAGATCAGATGTTAAGATACGATTATGATACAACAGAGTGGTACTCTATAAAATCAGTATTATCTTTTTGTTTTGCAATTATTGGAAACTTTTATACTAAAGAAGAAAAAATAAAAATTTTAGAGTTAATTTACGAGTTGTTTAACAATAACTATAATAAAAAACTTTTCTTATTTGACTCTTTTTCAAGAAAAGTATATGGAATGGAAACTACATATATTTCAATAAATGTAAAACAAAAAATTCTATTTTTTAAATCACCAATAGAATCGGTTTTTATAGAAATTAGAAATAAATCATTGGTTGAAAGAATGCATAAATATTACTCTTCACCTATTGAAGCTCCTTCTCATGTTAACTTTTTGGAATCAGTAAAAATCATCAAAATTTTACAAGATGCATTAAAATATAACAACGATATAAAACAAGCCTATGAAACAATAAATAGAGAAACAAATTATGGAGAACTTTTTTACAATAATCTAAGTATTGATTTACAAAAAGAGGTAACTCCTCCAAAACCAGGGCAAAGAAGAAATTAGGAGAAAATATGAAGATAGTTATTTTAGATAGGGCAACTTTGGGTTTTGATATTGATATGAGCATTTTTAAAACTTTAGGTGAAGTGAAATCTTATGATATTACAAAACCAAATGAGACAATACAAAGATTACAAGATGCGGATATTGTAATTACAAATAAAGTAGTGATTTCAAAAGAAGTTATGGATGCTTCAAATTTAAAACTTATTTGTATTAGTGCAACGGGAATGAATAATGTTGATTTAGAGTATGCAAAACAAAAAAATATTGAAGTAAAAAATGTAGCTGGATATTCAACTTCAAGTGTAGTTCAAGTTGCATTTTCAATGATTTTTTATTTTGTTCAAAAATTGAACTATTATAAGTCTTATGTTGATAATGGTAATTGGCAAAAATCGCAAATTTTTACACACATAGATAAACCATTTTTTGAACTTGATGGTAAAAAAGTAGGAATCATTGGTCTAGGAGATATTGGAAGAAATTTTGCAAAAAAAGCATCTGCTTTTGATTGTGAAGTGGTTTATTTTTCAACAAGTGGAAAAAACTCAAATAGTGAATATAAACAAGTTAGTTTAGATGAGTTATTAAGTACTTGCGATATTATCTCTATTCATTGTCCATTAAATGAAAATACAAAAGACTTATTAAATTATGAAAATATGAAAAATATCAAAGATGGTTCGATTTTATTAAATCTTGGTCGAGGTGGAATTATAAATGAGTCTGATTTAGCAAAAATCATTGATGAAAAAGAGATTTATTGTGGAATTG
>JAQUIV010000120.1 GCA_028681275.1 Aliarcobacter sp. | reverse complement strand
GTTACAAATGAGATGATTCACGAATATGTTTGGGATAGTAAAGAAATGGAAGCTGTGAGCATGAGAACAATTGTTCATAAACTCAAAAAAAAGTTAAAAAATGGAATGATTTTAAACTTGCGAGGTGTTGGCTATAAACTAATTAAATAGCCAACTTTATCTCTATTTTATTGCACCAAGTTTTTGAATATTTGAAAGTGAAATAAGATGGGCAGTGATTAAAGCATAAGCATTTTTTGCACAAATGTCATCTTTTTTCTTTTTACTTAAATGTTTTAGTTTCTCTTCATTTACAATAAAAAAACCACCTAAAGTGAATTTCTCATTTTTACTATTTACAATATTTACAATTTTTTCTTCAAGTAATTCCCAATCTTCTAACTGTTTTATAAACTCATTACCAGAAAGTGTATCTGCATAATATTGATTTAAAAAACCTATCGCACTATTTAAAAACTCACTATTGTTTCCATTTTCATCAAATAGTTTTTTTGAAGACTCTTTTTCATTTAAATATTCACCCTCAATGGCAATTACTAACTCTTTTTTATTTTCTTGATTTACGAGTATAAAAGGATAACTTCTTACAAAAGCAGGAATATAATGTAACTCTTTCCATACACCTTTTTTGTCTACAAATAGATTTTCACCCTCTTTGTATCCCAAAAGAGCCGTTGAAAACCATTTATTATCTTTATCTTTTGCAAAAAATATAGGATAATTTTTACAAGCTTCAAAAAACTCTGATAATGCCACAGGTGCATTTATCAAGCCTTTTGAAAATGAAAAATTTGAAACCTCAGCAACACCTTTATTTTTGTGTTGAATTTTGTTTAATACTTCTAATTTTTTATACACTTTGTTCCCTTTTTATGTTTAGGTTTATTTTAGCCAAGAATTAAAAAATCTTTAGCAAAAAACTGTATAAATAAATATACCTAATCTTTATAATTTACTTTTATATTTTTTGCTTTAACTTCATTTTTCCCATTAAACTCTTTTGTATTAGCGTCATTTACAATTAATTTTGCAATATCATCTGTTAAAAGTGCTACATCGTGTGTTTGAGATGCAATTTGTGCATTTTGTTGAGTTTGTTGATCCAAACTATTAACCGCATCATTTATTTGCTCTATTCCCATCAACTGCTCTTTACTTGACATTTCAATATCAGAAATTAGATTAATTGTTTGAGAGATATTTTGATTTAACTCTTTATAACCATCTATCATATGATTTGCTATCTCTTTTCCTTGATTTGCCTTTGAAGTTGCAGTTTCAACTATATTTTTTATCTCTTTAGCTGCATCGGCACTTCTACTTGCTAAGTTTCTAACCTCTTGTGCAACAACGGCAAAACCTTTTCCAGCTTCACCAGCCGTTGCAGCTTCAACGGCTGCATTTAAACTTAGAATATTTGTTTGAAATGCTATTTGGTCGATTACAGAAATTGCTTCATTGATTGCATTAACTTGTGTATTGATTTCATCCATAGCAACTGTTGTTTGATTTGCTAGTTTTTCCCCATCATTTGCAGATTTTGTTACACTATTTGAATAACTTGCCATTTTTGCAATATTTTCAGTGTTATTTCTAATATTTGAAGTAATTTCTTCAATAGCTGCTGCTGTTTCTTCAAGTCTTGCTGCTGCTTCATTTGAACTTGTATTTAATTTATCCACATTTGAAAGTAATATATGAGAACTATCATTTAATGTTAAACCATTTGATTTATTATCAACTAACATTTGAGTTAATGTTTTTTGTAAACCATTTAATCCATTTACTAAAGTTTCAAAAACTCCACCTCTTTCATCATCTTTTTCCATTTGTAAAACAGCTCTAAAATCATTTTTTGAATAAGAATCTAAAACTTCATTTACATGGGTAAATCTAGTTCGTGTGTTTTTAATCATTTGATTTACATTATTTTTGAACTCTTCTAAAGAACTATTTGAAGTTGTTTTTTCAATAAACTGAGAATACCAACCATTATTTACCCTAGCCATTACAACTTTTGCATCTTCTATTAAATGATTATCTTCTTCAATTAATTTTTGAGTTTTTAAAATATTTTGATTTATAACAAGAGCCATTTCACCAAATTCATCTTTTGAATCAATAGCTAAAAGTGAAGCATGAGAAGTTTCTCTATTTAAAAAAGAGAAAAAGTTTAATAATTCAGTTTTAAAGATATTTAATTTCCCTGTAATATCATTGATAATCAGATATGATAATCCCAATAAAACAATAAATGAAAAAATGATAATAGAAGTAATAGTAGTTTTACTTGTACTATAAATCTCTTCAGCTAAAAGTGTCTCTTTTTTTGCAACATCTAATTGAAGAGCAATTAAAGCAGAAATTTTTTCACCAATTGGGTCAATTTTTGGATAAAGCTCTTGAATAGTAATTTTTGTTATTGTTTCTAAATCTTTATTTTCACAAGCTTTTTGTATTTTTGCTGTAACTTCATCTCCTACAAGCATCAATTTTTTAGTATCATTTGCTAAAACTTCTTCATCTTTAGTTAAAGCAGTAGAGATATATTTATCCCAATTATCTTTTATTTTTTTCTTAGCACTATTGATATTTGAAATACATTTATCAAAATCAAAATTTCCATTTCTTGTTTGATGAGTTGTATCAACGATATTTATCGCATATTCATCAGCAATAATTTTTAATTGTTCTAAAGGAACTACCCTATCATTATAAACAGTTTCTAAACCACTATTCACTTTTTTTAATTCTAAAATGCCGAAAACACCCAATACAAATATTCCCAATAAGGCAATAAAAGATAATATAGACAATTTAAATTTTGTCTTCAAATTTTGTAACATAAACACCCCTAAATAAACATGTATAATTTTTATCCAATTATACAATAAGAAAGTAACATAGTAATAACATTTTTAGATACACATTTCAAATATACAAACAAACAATAAAATTGGATAAAATAACTCTTATTTAAAATTAAATCTAATAAAGGAATAATATGTTTTATAAATTAATTTTAGTTTTATCACTATTTTTTAGTTCAATCATCGCAAAGGAGAATCAAATGAGTATTTATGACTTTAATGTAAAAACAATAGATGGACAAGAAATCTCAATGTCTAAATATAAAGGTAAAGTTCTTTTAATCGTAAATGTTGCGAGTAAGTGCGGATTTACAGGTCAATATGATGGTTTAGAAAAACTTTTTGAAAAATATAAAAATGAAGATTTTATGATTTTAGGCTTTCCTTCAAATCAATTTGCAAATCAAGAACCAGAATCAAATGAAAAAATCAAAGAGTTTTGTTCTTTAACTTATGATGTAAAATTTGATATGTTTGCAAAAATTGATGTAAATGGAGAAAATGAAGCTCCACTTTATAAATTTTTAAAATCAAATCAAAAAGGTATTTTAGGAAGTGAAAATATAAAATGGAATTTTACAAAATTTTTAGTTGATAAAAATGGAAATATTGTAGATAGATTTGCCCCAACAACATCTCCTGAATCAATTGAAAAAGATATTATCAAACTTTTGAAATAAGGATTTTAGTATAGAAACGTTTTTAAATAATATTCAAGAAGCCATCTCTTATATGACTTCTTGGGAGATGGCAGCTGTTTTTTTATCAGTTCTATATCTTGTTTTGGCAATCAAACAAAATCTTTGGTGTTGGGTTGCTGCTTTTATTAGTACTTTTATTTATAGTATTTTGTTTTTTGATGCTTCACTTTTAATGGATAGTGCTTTAAATATCTTTTATTTAATAATGGCTGTTTTTGGTTGGTATTCATGGAAATATGGAGATGGTTTAGCTTACCATGATAAATTAAAAATAACTACTTATGGTTTAATAAAGAATCTAAAAATCATTACTTTGTTAGTTTTAACTTCTTTGATTTTAGGTTTTTTTATGGCAAATTATACAAGGGCTGATTTTGCCTATTTAGATACCTTTACAACTGTTTTTGCTGTATTTGCTACTTATTTACTTACAAAAAAAGTATTAGAAAACTGGCTTTATTGGGTTGTGATTGACACTGTTTCAATCTATATTTATATAAATAAAGGCTTTTATTTAACAGCTATTTTATTTGTTGTTTATACAATCCTTGCATATATTGCTTATAGAGAATGGAAAAAAGAGTACTTAAGTTGAATCTTGAACAACTAAAAAATTACAACATATTTAAAGAAGAATTATTAAGCCTTGAATTACTAAAAAATCAAGGCTTTAATAATATTAGTTATCTTCTAAAAACCACAAATAAATCCTATGTTATAAGAGTTTTTAAATCAAAAGAAAGCGTAAATATAAGCCGTGAATTTGAATACAAAATTCAAAAAAAAGCCCATAAAAAAAATATAGCTTCAAAACCTATTTTTTTAAATGAAGATTTTATGATTTATGAATATCAAAAAGGTATTCATAAAACTAAACTTTCAAATCTTGAATTAAAAAATTTAGTTCTAAAAATAAAAAAATTCCACAACTTTAAAATAGAAGAAAAACCTTATGATTTAAGAGTAGATTTAGAAAATTACGCACAAAAACTAAATGACAAAAAAAGCAAAAAACTTATAAATGACTCTTTCAAAAGTATAAAAATCCTAGAAAAATACAAATATGAAGCTGTTTTAACCCACCATGACCTAAATCCTAAAAATATAATATTTAACAAAAAAAACTTTAAAATAATAGATTGGGAATACGCAGGAGTTAATGATAGATTTTTTGATTTAGCATCTGTTTGTATAGAGTTTAAGTTAAATAAAAAGGAAGAAAAAATTCTTTTAGATAGTTATTTTAAAACAAAAAAAAGTTACCATAAAATAAAACTAAAACA
>JAQUIV010000119.1 GCA_028681275.1 Aliarcobacter sp. | reverse complement strand
TTATAAAGTATAAAAATATACATATAATATTTTTTGATGTAAAATACGAAAAAAAATAAAATGGCAAATTATGAAAAAATATTTACCTTTGCTTTTATGTACTTTATGTTTTGGAAAAAATATAGATGAACTTTATAAAGAAGCTCAAAATTTAGAAAATCAAGGAAATTATAAAGAAGCAATGCTTTTATATAAAAAACTTGCTGATCTAAATATTTCAGAAGAAGATAAATATATACTTGATTTATCAAAAAATGATGAACATAAAGTAGAATCTTTTACAAATATGAAAAAAGCTTTTTACCAAAAACAAATTGATAAAGTAAACGATAAAGAGACTGATGAAAATCTAAAACAGATGATTACAGGTGATTTTAGTCTTTATCCTTATAAAAAAAATTACTTATTACCAGTAACCTATGATTTTAATCAATCTGAAGATAGAAGTTCTTTTGAAACAGATTTTCAAATAAGTATTGAAAAACCTATTGCTTACAATTTTTTTGGATTAAATGAATCAATAAGCACTGCATATACACAAAGATCATTTTGGCAAACGGCAGAACACTCTTCACCTTTTAGAGAAACAAATTATGAACCTGAAATATTTATTCAATTTCCACACAAAGATACTAGTGTATTAAAAAGTTATAAAGTTGCATTAAATCATATTTCAAATGGAAGAAATGATGAATATTCAAGATCATGGAATAGATTATATTTCGAGAGTTATTTTCAACTTGCTAATCTTTTTATAATTCCAAAAGTTTGGTATAGAATTCCAGAAAACAGTAGTGACGATGATAATCCAGATATTGAAGATTATTTTGGATATGGAGATTTGACTTTTTTATATGCCTATAAAAAACATACTTTTGAATTAGCATTACGAAATAATCTTGAATTTAATGAAACAAATAAAGGTTCAACAGAACTAAACTGGACATTTCCATTACCTGAATTTTTATCTAACCTTGATTCATATGGATTTTTCCAAATATTCTCAGGTTATGGAAATAGCTTGATTGATTATAATAGAGAGGTACATAAAGTGGGTTTAGGGATTGCTTTTTCTAGATAAAATCCCCTAAACTATTTTAAATTTTGAATATAATAAAAAATAGCCTCTATTTCTTCTTCAACCAAAAAATATGTTGGCATAACATTTGCATAATGTATTAACTTTTCACAAACCTGTTCTTTTTCAAATTTAAGATTTGGATTCTTTTTTGAATTTACTTTTGTTGAAAAAGTTTCATAATCAATATTTTTTATATCAGGAATAACTAAACTACAATTGTAAACCTTTTTATCCAAAAGTTGTTGTTTAAAGTCAACCATTTTTCTACCTCTAGCATCATTTCCATGACAACTATTACACCCTATTCCTCTAGGATTATTATAAAGCATTTTTCCATATTCATATTTTGTAATAAAAGAATTATTTATATCTAACTGTTCTTGAGGTTGTTTTATTTGTTCTACCGGCTTTTGTTCTAATTCTCTTAATTCAGGTTGCTGATTCTCTTCTGCATAAGAAAATGAGCATAAAAACAATAAAACTAAAATTATATTTTTCATTTAACTCCTAATATATCTCTATTTTTTAAAAACCAATAAAAACCAAACATCAATCCTGGTGTTTTTGCTTTTGATTCATCAAAAATAAACTCATCAACTTGCTCAATTGGCAAAAACATAAGTTCAATTTCTTCATCATTAACTCCACCACCATCATGGATTTTCATAGATTCATCAATTTTTGCAAAAAACAGATATTGACAAGCACCACTAATTCCAACATTTGTATAAAAAGAAGTTATCTTTGAAATATTATTTAATTCAACAAAATAACCACACTCTTCATCTATCTCTTCTTGTGCAATTTCTTCTAATGATTTATCTTTATCAACTAATCCAGCACATAATTCATAGGTAAATGTTTTTGAATTATCATTTAAAAATACAGGAACTCTAAACTGTTTTACAAGTAAAAAAGCTTTTTTTTCAACATGATATAAAAGAACTGCAACACTATTATGACTTTTTACAGCTTCCCATGTTTTATTTTTACCATTTTGTAAAAATGTTACTTTTAAAGGATGAATATATTTGGTATCTTTTAATTCACTAATCTTTAAATCTTCAATTATATTTGTCATTTATTATCTTTAAAAACTTCCTACTACTTTTTATTTAAAATTATCAAAAACTAAAGGTGCTTTAAAATCAAGTGATTTTAAATGTTTCATAATAGTTTGTAAATCATCAATATTTTTTCCAGTAACTCTAATTTCATCACCTTGATTTGCAGCTGTTACTTTTAGTTTTAAGCCTTTTATTTCTGTTTGAATTCTTTTTGCTTCATCTTTTTCAATACTATCAATAATTTTATAAGTATATTTTCTATTTCCACCACTTGAATCCTCTTTTTTTAATTCTTCCAATGAATTTATAGAGATTCCTCTTTTATTCATATTTGAAATTAATATATCTCTCATTGCATCTATTTTATTATCACTTGATGAGATTAATGTTAAAGTTTTAGCTCCTACATTTAAATCTAATTCTTTAGTAATTCCCTTAAAATCATATCTATTATCAATCTCTTTTTGAGCTTGAATTACTCCATCTTTCATTTTTTGCATATCAAGTTTTGCTGAAATATCAAATTGATGTTCTTTTGCTGCCATATTTTTATCCTTTTTAATAATTAATTATTTTATTGATTTCTTAGATTTTAACATTATTTTATAAAGCTTTTGGTAAAACTTAAAAACTAAAAGCATCAAAATATTGATAATTAAATCCTAATTTTTCAATTTTTGAACCATCTATTATTCTATTTATAGAAAATTCATTTTCCAAAAAAATTGGTTTCTCAAAATTATATTTTTTTGCATTAAAACTATAAAGTTCTTCTTTTGTTGGATGTTGTTTTGAACAAAGATTAAAAATACCATTTAAATCATTTTCTATTACAAAAATCGTAGCATTTATTACATCATTTCTATGAACAAAATTTATTTTAGTTTTTGGAAAATCTACTATTTTATTCGCTAATCTTCGACCAGCAATTCTATCTTCTGCTAAAAGCCCTGATGCTCTAAAAATAATATGAGTTCTATTTAACACTAAATTTTCAGCATCAAAAACTATTTTATTACTAGGATTTTTAATAATAAAATCTTCATCAAAATTTTCTTCAATATCTGGATAAACAGAAGTTGAACTAATAAATATGATTTTTTCAATATGTTTTATTTTTGGATGAGTATAAATTTTTTCCAAAAAAGTCAAATAATTTTCAAACTTTGAAGGAGGATAATTTATAAATAGATAATTTGTATCTAGTAATTCATCTAAGAAAGAAAAATCATATTCATTTAAAATGTATGGAGAAAAACCAAATTTTTTATAAATTTCAAAATTTTTTTCATCCCGAAGTGAAACTTTTATTTTATAATCATCTTTTAACCTCTGAGCTAATTTTTCACCTAACCAGCCAGTACCTAAAATAGTAAAAGTTTTCATTTAATCTTTTAAAATCCCATAAGCCAAAGTAAGCCAAGCAATAATAAGTAATGTTCCACCAATTGGAGTAATAGCACCTAAAATTGGCATTGATAAAATAGCTAAAAGATATAAAGAAAAAGAAAATATAGACATTCCAATTATTATAAGCCACAAAGATATATATATTTTTTTAGATTCTGGTTTTAAAGAATAAATAATAGAAGCAGCAAAAAGTCCAAGAGTATTGTAAAAGTGATATTGAACACCTGTATTATAGATTTTCAACATATATTCATCTAGAATTGATTTTAACCCATGTGCTCCAAAAGCACCCAAAGCAATAGCCAATGCCATCATAAAAGAGGCAAGAGATAAAAAGATTTTTATTTTATTGTTTAATATCATAAATATTCCCATTTTTTAATTTTGGGAAGTATATCTAATTTAACTTTATTTTTTTAATTTTTCTTTTAAAGATTTTTTCTTTGAAAAACCCGAACCTTTTTTCTCTTTTTGTTTTAACTCTAAGTCACTAACTAAAGTCCTAAAATCTATTCCTTCTTTATTCATTTTTGCAAAACAAGCAGCAACAGAAGCTATCGCATTTGGCACTTCTTTTTTCTTTTTATAAGCCTGAATATTTTTTTCACTAACCTTTATAAGTTCAGTAAATTTAGGAATTGTAAGCTCAGCATCTAAAAGTAATTTCTTAAAATCAATAAAAGTCATGTTTTAACCCTATTTTTCAAATTTCATTGATTATACTTAAATAAATATAATTCTTTATTTAACATCAACTTCCCAGAAAAAATCTATCCATTCATTTGCTTCCCTTACACTAAAATCTGGTTTTATTAAAGCAGTAGTTTTATAAAATAGACTAGCAATCTTAAACTCAATATTTGGAAATTTTTCTTTTAATATAGATAAAATTTCTTTCATAGTTTCACCAGAATCTATAATATCATCAATAATCAAAACTCTATTTGCCCAAGATAAATCTGGAATATTAAATATATTAAATGTATCTAGCTTTTTTTCACCATCATAATGTATTGAATTTAGTGTATATAAATCTCTTATATTTAAAGCTTGAGCTATTAAATGAGAAAGAGTTAAACCACCTCTTGCAACTGCAAGTAAAATCTCTGGCTCAAAAATTCTACATTTATTTACTAATTCTTGGGTATCTTTTTTAAATAAATCATAACCATAATATAGTTTTTTCAAAAAAATCCTTTAGTAATAAAATAGCAATTATACATGAAAAAGAAGAGTAATACTCAATAAAGAAATAAAAAAAGACTTAATTTCCAAGTTAAAAATCCTTATTAAAAACCTTTTATCTGTT
>JAQUIV010000118.1 GCA_028681275.1 Aliarcobacter sp. | reverse complement strand
AACTTCATCATAATATGCTGTTCCTGACCTAAAATAAATAGGTCTTTTATGTGTGATTTGTTCGATTTTTCTAGCGTTTAATTCTATTTCATCCACAAACTCTTCTATATTTTTTGAGCCATCTAAGCCATAAATAGATTTTCCATTAACAGATGCTGGTTTATGTTCAAGTCCATGATTTGCTATTTCAAACAGAGGATTTGAAGCTAAAGTTTTGAATGTATTTAGATTTTTATCTATCCATCGTGCATTTATAAATAGCGTTGCTGGAACTTTTTCTTGTTTTAAAAAATTGATTAACTCTTCATCATAACCCATTCCAAGAGGACTTCCACAAGCATCCATTGTAAGAACAACTACTTTTTCATTTGTATCAAGTTTTGTTTTTACGCCACTTACAGTTTCTCCCCACTCTTTTGGAGTTTGATTTTCAAAAGCTTTTGCAATATTTTTTCTAAATGATTCATACTCTTTTTTAGAACTACTTTGTTGTTCACCAAAATAGCTGTCACTTGCAGTTTTTGCACAAGCTGTAAAACTAAGAGTAAAAAGTAAAGAAAAGATAATCGACTTATTCATGGATTTTCCTAATAACAAAATGGATATAATAAATAATACTATATAGAAATTTTTAGAAGAAGTAGTTTAATGGAAGAAAAAAACAGAGTTTTTGATTGTATTGTAATAGGAGCTGGACCTGCTGGGATAATGGCAAGTATAAGTGCAGCAAAAGAGAATAAAAGTGTTTTATTACTCGAAAAACTCCCAAAAGTTGCAGCAAAACTAAAAGCCACAGGTGGAGGAAAATGTAATCTTACAAATACTTTATCAAGTGATGAATTTATGGCAAAATTTGGTAAAAATGGCAGATTTATGAGTTATGCACTAGAAACTTTTACAGCCAAAGATTTGAGAGATTTTTTCGCTAACATCGGAGTTGAAACTATTGCTAGAGATGGTTTTAGAGTATTTCCACTTGAACACAGTTCAAGTATTATTTTAAAAGCTTTAGATGATGAGTTAGAAAAACAAGGCGTAATTGTAGAGTGTAATGTAAATATTTCTGAAATTAAAAAAGATGAAATATTTACAATTTTTAGTGAAGAAAAAACATATTTTGCAAAAAATATTATTATTGCAACTGGTGGTTTAGGTTATCCAACACTTGGAGCAACTGGTGACGGATATGATTTTGCTAAGAGTTTTGGACACAATATCACTTCTTTACATCCAGCAATGATGCCACTTTTTACAAAAGAGAAAAATTTTGCTTCATGTGTTGCTGATACAATCGCAAAAGCTATTTTAAAAGTAAATATTCCAAAATACAAAAATCTAAAATTAGTTGGAGATTTGATTTTCACAAAAGAGGGATTACGAGGTCCTGTTATTTTGGATTTTGCTAGAGAAATTACACCTATTTTAGAAAAACATGATGAAGTTCCACTTTTGATTAGTTTTTTAAAAGGCAAAAATGAAGAGGAGATTTTATCTCACTTAAAAAATCAAATAACAAAAAATCCAACACAAACTATCTTGGAAAACTTGGAAACTTTATTAGCTTCAAGTGTGGCAAAAGAGATTTTAAATATTTGCCAAATAGATACAAATCTGCGATACAAACAAATAGAGGGAATGAAAAGAGAAAAACTAATCAAAACTCTAGCTTGGACACCTTTTACAATCATAGGACATGAAGGTTTTAAAAATGCCATGATTACAAGAGGTGGAGTTGAACTTAAAGAAATTGATTCAAAAACTATGCAAAGTAAAATTATAGATGGTTTATATTTTTGTGGAGAAGTGGTAAATATAGATGGACCTTGTGGTGGATACAATCTTCAATGGTCTTTTTCTAGTGGATTTTTGGCGGGGAAAACAGCTAATTTATAAAATATTTTAGAAATTATGAATAGTTATTCATACAATGGCTATAATTATAGAAAGCTATCAAAAGAGAGGTTTTATTTTGAATGATATTAAGATTAAAAATTATCAAATCTTTTTCTTTATTTTTCTCTTTTTTTCCAGTTCAACTCTTTTTGCTTTAGATAAGTTAGAGTCTATACCTTTTGTTTTAACTCAAGATGAAAAAAAATGGATAGAAAGCCATCCTATAATAAAAGTAGGTGTTGATAAAGATTATGCTCCTTATGAATGGCTTGAAAATGATGAATATAAGGGTGTAGCTATTGATTATATGAAACGAATTGAAAAAATCGTTGGAATAGAATTTCAGATAGTTAAAAATAAATCTTGGAATGAAATCATAGAAATGGCGAAAAATGGCGAAATTGATATGATTACAAGTATTGTACAAACTCCTGAGAGATCAAAATATCTGGATTTTACAGAATTTTATAGAAAGAGCCCTATAATTATTATTGATAGAGGAAATAATGGTTTTGTTGGGGGCTTAAAATATCTAAATAATAAAAAAGTCTCTGTTGAAAAAAATTATTTTATGGAAGAGATTTTAAGAAAAAATTATCCAAATATAAAATTACAAATAGTTGATAGTACAAAAAAAGCTTTAGAATTAGCAAACTCAGGGCAAGTTGATGCTTATGTTGGAGATTTAGGACTTTCAGATTATGCAATCAAAAAAAACAACTTTTCAAATCTTCGTTTTTCAGGTCAAACTGAATATTTTAGTAATCAAGGTTTTGCAGTTACAAAAAACAATCAAGAACTTCTAAGTATTTTAAATAAAGCTGTAAAATCTTTACCAGCAGATGAAATAGAAAATATGTTTAATTATTGGCTAAATGTGGAAAGGGGAGTAAATATAAAAACAATAGTAATTTATGCTATTGGAGTAATATTTATTTTATTGATTATAATTTATTGGGTTTATAGATTAAGAAGTGAAATTACACAACGTAAAATTATAGAAAATAAACTAAAAGAGAGTGAATCACTCTATCGACAATTAACGGAAGATGTAAATGATGTAATTTGGAAAGTAGATACTAATTTTATAATTACTTATATAAGTCCAGCAGATGAACGATTTAGAGGATACAAAGCAAGTGAAGTTATAGGAAATAGTGTTTTTGAATTATTTACAGATGAAAGTGTTTCTCTTCTTAAAGAAAAAATAAAAGAAAGATTGGAATTATCTTCAAAAGGCAATAAATTGCCTCCTTTGACAATAGAACTTCAACATAAATGTAAAGATGGCTCTATAATCTGGGGAGATATTTTATCAAAACAAGAACTAGATGCCAACGGAAATATTATTGGTTATCACGGAATTACAAGAGAAAGTACAAAACGTAGGGAATTGCAAGAAAAAATAGAACAATTAGCCTATTGTGATACCCTTACAAAATTGCCAAATCGTCGTTCTTTGGATGATAAAATGAGTTTTATAATGTCTAAAAGTGAACGAAGTCAGAAATATTGTGCATTGGTTTTTCTTGATTTGGATAATTTTAAACCATTAAATGATACTTATGGACATAATGTTGGTGATTTGTTGTTGATTGAAGTTGCTAACAGATTAAAAAATAATATTAGAAAACTTGATGCAGTTGCAAGAATTGGTGGAGATGAGTTCGTAATAATTCTTGATGAATTTGACGAAGATAAAGATAAATCAAAAGAAAATATTTTTAAAGTAGTTGAAAAAATAAGATTAAATCTAGCCGAAGCATATAAGTTTAATATCATAAATGAAAATAATGAAAATATAGATATTGAGCATCATTGTACAGCTAGTATTGGGATTTGTATGTTTAAAGGAGAACAAGAGAGTTCTATAAATATTTTTAAATGTGCAGATTCAGTTATGTATGAAGCAAAAGAGTCAGGAAGAAATAGAATTAAATTTTATGAATAATATGGTAAATATTATAAGCAAGTTTTAAAAACTTGCCCATTCATCGTCATCTTTTGTATTTGATGCGATTACTTTAGATTCTGATTTTGTATTTACAGTTGGTTTTTTAACTGAAGTTGGAGTTTTACCTAAAACTTGAGTTGGAGCTGATTTGTTTTCTAAAACTTTTGCTGTAACTTCATTTTTCCCTATAAACTCTTTTGCATTTGCATTTGAAACAACTAATTTTGCAATAGTATCTGTTTGAACTGCAACTTCATAAGTTTGTGAAGCGATTATTGCATTTTGTTGAGTTTGTTGGTCAAGTGCGCTAATTGCATCGTTTATTTGCTCAATTCCTGCAAGTTGTTCTTTACTTGAACCTTCAATACTTTTTATAAGTTCAATAGTTTGTGAGATATTTTCATTTAGCATTTTATAACCGCTAATCATATCTTCTGATATTTTTTTACCTTGGTCAGCTTTTTTTGTAGCTGTTTCAACTAATATTTTTATCTCTTTTGCAGCCTCAGCACTTCTTGAAGCTAGATTTCGCACCTCTGCTGCAACAACGGCAAATCCTTTTCCAGCTTCTCCAGCAGTTGCTGCTTCAACAGCTGCATTTAGACTTAAAATATTTGTTTGGAATGCTATTTGGTCAATTACTGTAATTGCATCATTTATTGCATTTACTTCTTTATCTATTTCATTCATAGCATCAGTTGTTTCATTTGCTAACTTTTCACCTTTTGATGCTGAATCGGTTACATTTGAAGCTAGTTGTGACATTTTAACGATATTGTTTGTGTTGTTTGAAATATTACTTGAAATCTCTTCCACAGCAGCAGCTGTTTCTTCTAAAGCAGCCGCCGCTTCATTTGAATTTCTATTTAAAGTATCTACATTTTTAAGAAGAACATGACTGCTTTCTCCTAATGTTAATCCATTTGATTTATTTTCAACTAACATATCATTTATAATATCAGCAAGATTATTTAATCCCACAGTTACACCACTATTACAACCTTTAATTCTATGTGTAAAA
>JAQUIV010000117.1 GCA_028681275.1 Aliarcobacter sp. | reverse complement strand
TTTACTGTTAAAATAGAAAACTTCAAACCATTTGTAAAAATAGATGAAGATATTGTAGAAAGATATGAAAGTTTTTTAAATAATTATAGAAAATTTATAGAAACAAATGTTGAAGATAAATATATAAATAACTGCCATTCTCACCCTTGGTTTGGTTGTTTAAATCCTAAAGAATGGCTAGTTATGTCAGCAATTCACCAAATGGTTCATCAAAGACAAATAAAAAAGATTTTAATTTGTAGTTAAAATACAAACAAAAAAGTATAAATACAAATCCCCATAATAGAACTAATAGTTAAAGCTACAAAAATAGCTTTTCCTATTTTTTTATGTTTTTTCCCATCAAAAGAGTTGTTTTTATAATCTTTATATGAAGAAATAAATAAAAACAACCAACCACCAACAGCTGCAATTGCTATTAAAATATGAATAGTTAAAAAAACAAGCATAAAATCAAAAGAGACATTACTATATTTTGAATACTCTAAAAAACCACCTGAAATTCTAACACCTATTTCAAAAATAACTACTATTGTAAGAGTTGTTCCTAAAATAATAGCTTGAGAAATAAAGTGTTTTTTGTACTCTTTTTTAATTGCAAAATAGATACTAAAAGCTAATAAAAAAGGCAAAATTGCAAAATAAACAGTTGCTAAATCTAAATAAAAAGGTGCAGTTGTACCTAAAAAACCTTGAGAAAAAAACATCTATTTTAATTTTTTAGGTGGGTTTTTCATTATGATTTTTTCAATTAAAATAAAACCAAATGGTATTAAAGAATAAACAAAAAGTTGAAAACTTAAAAACTTCCATTTATATCTCTTAGATGCCATAATTAAGGCTATAACGAAAAGTATAAATAAAACTCCATGAGCCATTCCAACTATTTTTACAGCAAGTGGGATTCCAGCCATATATTTAAGAGGCATAGCAATAAATACTAAAATTAAAAAAGATATTCCCTCAATAAGTGAAATAAGTCTAAATCTTGAAAAAGTGTCGCTTAACATAAATTGTCCTTGATAAATAAAGGTTTTAGTATATAAAAGATTGGTTTATGAAAAGTTAATATCAATAACATTGTGTTACAATCGCGAATGAAAAACATAATATTAACTACATTAAACGCTAGATATTCTCACACTTCATTGGGTTTGAGATATTTATTAGCAAATTTAAAAGAATTAAAAGAACAAACAGAAATCTTAGAGTTTGTAATAAACTCTTCAATACAAACAATAGCAGAACAAATCCTTGAAAAAAAACCAAAAATTATAGGAATTGCAGTTTACATTTGGAATGCTTTTGATGTTGGAGAACTTGTAAAAACAATCAAAAAAGTATCACCTGAAACTATCGTTGTTTTAGGTGGTCCAGAGGTTAGCTATACACCTTTAAGAGTAAATTTTGACATGGCTGATTATATCATTTGTGGAGAGGGCGAAGTTAGCTTTTACGAGCTTTGTAAAGAGTTACTAGAGGGAACTTGCACCCAAACAAGAGTTATAAATTCACCAAAAGTTGAGTTGGAAAATATCGTTTTACCATACGATGATTACACAGATTTTGATATAAAAAATAGACATATTTATGTGGAAATGGCTAGAGGTTGTCCATTTGAATGCGAGTTTTGTTTATCATCGATTGAGACAAAAATGAGATATTTGGATATTGATATATTTTTAGAACAGCTTGATAAACTTTGGAATAGGGGAGCTAGGAATTTTAAATTTATTGATAGAACTTTTAATATCAAAATCTCTTATGCAAAAGCTATTTTGAACTATTTTTTAGCAAAAGAAGAGGAGTATTTCTTACATTTTGAAGTTATTCCTGATAATTTTCCTGAAGAGTTAAGAGAGTTAATCAAGCAGTTTAAAGCTGGAAGTTTACAACTAGAAGTTGGTATTCAAACTCTAAATTTAGATGTGGCGAAAGAGATTCATAGAAATCTAAAAATTGATAAAATCAAAGATAATTTAAAATTTTTATCTCAAGAAACTCATGCTCATATGCATATAGATTTGATTATTGGGCTTCCAAGTGAAACAATAGAGAGTTTTGGACGAAATCTAAACCAACTTTATACCCTTTCAACTGGTGAAATTCAAGTGGGAATTTTGAAAAAACTATCAGGAACAACACTTGCTAGACATGACAAAGTTTACGGAATGGTTTATAATGACTCACCTCCTTATGATATTTTGAAAAATGATTTGATTAGTTTTTCTTTGATGCAAGAGATGAAAAGATTTGCTAGATTTTGGGATATTGTTTACAATAGTGGAAACTTTCAAAAAACAACAGCTTTACTTTTTGAAGATGGAAAAGTTTTTGAAAATTTCTATGATTTAAGTAAATGGTTATACAAAAGAAGTGAATCAACATATAAAATTTCACTTGATAGAATGGCTGAATTTTTATTTGAATATATGAGTGCAAAACATGAAAAAGAGTTAATTGCAAATACGATTTTACAAGATGTTATGGCAGTTGGTGGAAGAAAAATACCACCATTTTTGAAAAAAATTATCCCGCAAAATTATGATTTCGCTCAAAAAGATGTTTCAAAAGCAAATAAAAGACAACAATTAAGGACAGAGTAGATGAAATTTTTAAGTAAATTTTCCATTATAGTTTTATTTTCAACAGCTAGTTATTCAGTAGATGTGGACAAACATTTAGAGTTATCTTATGTTCAAACAAGTGGAAATACAAATACAACTACATTTTCTTCAAAACTTCAAGGTACAGCAGCCCTTAGTAATACAGAAAGCATAAAAGCAAAAGGAAGTATTTTATATAGTGAAAATGATGAAAATACTTCAGCAAATAAATATAATATTGAATTAGATTATAACCATATGATAAATGAAAAATTATATTCATATATGGGAATAAATTATATAAAAGATGAGTTGTCAGATTATGATTATAGGTTAAATATTGGACCTGGACTAGGGTATAAACTAATTGAAGATGAAGTTCAAACGGTTGATATTCAAGGTGGTTTGGATTATGCATATGATAAATATAAAAGTGGAACAAAAGATAACTATTTGGCTGGAAGAACAGAATTAAACTATAAATATAAATTTTCTCCTAATTTAGATTTTAAGCAAATGATTAGTTATTTGGCTTCTTTTGAAGATACAAATAAGTACTTTGTAGTAAGTGATTCTGCTTTTGAAGTAAATATGACAAAAAACCTATCTTTGGGTGTTAGTTACAATATGGATTACACAAACCAAACTCAAAAAGAGAAACTTGATAAGAAATTTTTAACTTCTTTGATTGTGGATTTTTAAATTTTTTTAGCTAAGATAATCCCATGAATTACAACAAAATTATCTTAGCTTTACTTATATTTTATATCTTTGCAGATATTATCAAGAGTTATTTTTTTTAAATAGTTTTGAGAAAATTGGCACAATCTTTACAGTTATATATCCAATAATTCCTCCAATAATCACTTCACTTAAAAATCCACCCATTGGAATAGTTTTTATCGTTTCATCAAAAGAGTGTAACATATGAGTTTCGTGTACGATTATTCCTCCACCAACTGCAAGCATGGCAATAGTTCCTACAACACCGATTATTTTTATAATATAAGGCATTGATTTTACAAAACCACTTCCAATAGTTTTTAAAACTGAACTCTCTTTTTCTTGTAAATAAAAACCAATATCGTCAAGTTTTATAATAAAAGCAACAATTCCATAAACAAAAACTGTTGTTAAAATTCCAACAAGTGATAAAACAGATAGTTTTGTTATAAATTCTGTATTTTCAATTAAACTAAGACTTATAACAATAATCTCAAAAGATAAAATAAAGTCAGTTTTTATGGCACCTTTTACTTTTTCATCTTCTAAATTTTCCGTTGAAAGCTCTTTTATTGTCTCTTTAACATCAGCCACTTCATGGTGATGTCCTAATTTTTCTAAAACACTTTCAACACCTTCGTAAGCTAGATAAATTCCCCCTAAAATCAAAATAGGAGCAATAGCCCAAGGAGCTAAATAACTTAAAAGTAAAACAACAGGAATAATGATAAATTTGTTTTTAAAACTTCCAAGGGCAATTTTATAAACTATTGGAAGTTCCCTTGCTGCTGCTTTTCTTTTTGCTTCAAGAATTGCAATTTCTCTAATATTATTTAACTCTTCAATAATTTTATCTTGAGCTGCTTTGTCTAATTTTTCAATATTATGTTTAAACTCTTCAACAGTTTTTGCTTTTTCTAACTCTTTTTTTAAAATATCAGAAGTTGTTTCATTTGTAAAATTAGCAATTGCTGCTAAATCATCTACAACTAAACCAGTTGATTTCATACTTGCAAGTTTTGTATAAGTTGCAATATCATCAAAAAGCAATCCCACATCATCAAGGGAAGTTGCCATTGTTTTTGTAGCTGTTGCCATAGTTTTACCAGCAAGTGAACTTATATCGTCTGATAATAAAGATAGGTATCCTAAAATCCCAGCCATAATTAATCCTTTTTTTATTTTAATTTATAATCTGATAATCTAACGAATCTAAAACCTTTTTGTTTTAGCTCTTTTATCGCTTTTATTGTTCCCTTAGCCGTTTGTGATTCGGGATGATTCATGTGAATGATAACAATTTCTCCATTTTTTGATTTTAAAAAAGCATTTTCTACTTTTTCTTTACTAAAAGTAGCTCCTGCATCTCCTAAAATTGAAAAACCAATTACTTGATGATTTAGTTTATTTGCAATTTTTACGGCAACTTCATCATAATATGCTGTTCCTGACCTAAAATAAATAGGTCTTTTATGTGTGATTTGTTCGATTTTTCTAGCGTTTAATTCTATTTCATCCACAAACTCTTCTATATTTTTTGAGCCATCTAAG
>JAQUIV010000116.1 GCA_028681275.1 Aliarcobacter sp. | reverse complement strand
GTACAGATGAAGTGGGAACTATTGCAAAAAGTTTTAATGAAGCAATAAATATCATAAATAATCAATCAAAATCAAAAGATTTATTTATGAGAAATATGATGCATGAGCTTAAAACTCCAATTACAAAGGCAATGTTTATTGCCGAAACTTTGGAAGATGAAAAAACTAGATTAAATCTTCAAAAAGCTTTTAAAAGAATGGATGATATTATAAAAGAGTTAGCAACAGTTGAAAAATTGACTTCTAAAAATACAATGATTTACAAAGAAGAAAATAGTTTTTTAAATATCTATAATAGAACTTTAGAAATTATGATGATAAATCCAGTTAATTTAACAACGGAAATTGAAGATTTTGATTTCAAAGTTGATAACTCAATGATGCCAATTGCTCTAAAAAATCTAATTGATAATGCAATAAAATTCTCACCAAATAAAAAAGCAATAATCAAAGCAAATAAAGAAAAAATAGAGATTATTTCTATGGGTGAACAACTAAAACACGAACTTTCATATTATACAGAAGCATTTTCACAAGAAGAAAAAAGAAGTGATGGTTTTGGATTGGGACTTTATATCGTTAAAACTATCGTAAATTTACATGGCTTTAAACTAGAATACAAATATGAAAATGAGAAAAATCACTTCATCATAAATATGGTGAAGTGATTCTTTTTTTATTATCTTACATCTTTCATAACTTCAAACCAATTTATGTTGAAGTGTTTTTTGATATATTTAGCCCTATGAGGCACGATACAGCCTGAACAATTTTGATGAATATAATCTTCGCCAATATATTGACTTCCATCTTTAGACTTGATATTACAAACAGAAAAAAGGGTTTTTCCATCTGCTGTTTTTTCAAAACCTTCATCTTTAAATCTAAAATTTGGACAAGCACAAAAATAACAGTTTAAATCTTCCATATCATGGCATTTTTTGTTATCTTTATAAAGTGGGCAAAAATCTGGTTCATTTTTTACCATATTTTCAAATCTAAAATACTCTATTATTTCATCAATTGATTTGTCTGTTAATTTCTTCATTACATTTGCGTGTAGTTCTCCTTGTTTTAAAAACCACTCTTCATAAGTCATAGTAAAACTCCTAAAATTAATACAATTATTATAAATATATCAAGCCTTGTTTTAAACTCTAAAGCCTTTAAAACATCGCTATTTTCTATATTTTCTTTTCCATCTCCAAAAAAAGGTTTATTTTTTATTTTTCCAAAATATGAAGTAGGACCGCCAAGTTTAACATTTAAAGCTAGAGCATATGCTGATATTGGAAGTCCTGCATTAAAACTTTCGTGTTTTTTGCCATATTTATAAAACTCTAAAAAAGCTTTTTTTGAAAAAAATAAAAATGCTATTATCAAAGCAGTTATTCTTGAAGGTATATAGTTTGCCACATCATCAAGTCTTGCAGAAAACTTACCATACTTTTCATATTTTTCATTTCTATATCCAACCATAGAATCAAGTGTATTTATAGCTTTATAAACAAAAGCTCCAACTATTCCAAAACATAAAAGATAAAAAAGTGGTGCTATAACTCCATCACTTAGATTTTCAGCGTAAGTTTCAACGGCTGCTTTATTTACATCACTATTTGAAAGAGTTGTTGTATCACGGCTAACTAACATAGAGATTTTATATCTTTTAGTCTCTATTTCATCACTTGAAACCACATCTTTTACAGCATCAAAAAGCATTTTAGATGAAAGAGTAAAAGAAGCCAATAAACCTTGAATAAAAATATTATCTATAAATGAAATCAAATAAACAATAATAAAAACTATAAAAACTAAAGAAATAGTTAAAAGGGAACCTCTAAATATAGAATCCTTATAAAACTTTTTTTCAAACCAAGAGATATAATCTCCCATAAAAATTATTGGATGTTTCAAAAACTTCAATTTTTGAAACTCTGAAAAAATCATATCTATAATATATGCGATTAAAGCTACTTCATAAAACATCGAACTGACAAATTCCCTATTTTTAAATTTTTTATTAGTGATATAATTAAATTATCGAAATACTAGCATTACTTTATTAAAAGGAGTCAAAAATGAAAGTATTATTAACAGGCTCAACGGGATATATTGGAAGAAGATTAAAACAAATACTATTAAATGATGAAAATATAGAATTAAAACTTCTTGTTAGAAATAAAAAAAGTGTTTCATCTTTAAATGAAAATGCACAAATAATTGAAGGTGACACTTTTAATAAAGAGTCTTTAAAAGAAGCCCTAAAAGATGTGGAAGTTGCTTATTATTTGATTCACTCTTTAAGTAATGAAAACTATAAAGACCTAGATAAAATTTCAGCTCAAAACTTTTTGGATGTGGCTGCTTTATGTGGGGTAAAAAGAATCATTTATCTTGGTGGACTTGGTGTGAAAGATGAAAATACAAGTGAACATTTATTAAGCCGTATTGAAACAGGAGAAATATTAAGTTCAAATAAAAATGTTCAAACTATTTGGTTTAGAGCTGGTGTAATTATTGGTTCTGGAAGTGCAAGTTTTGAGATTATTAGAAACTTAACTGAAAAACTTCCTATTATGACAACTCCAAAATGGGTAAATACAAAAGCTCAACCAATAGCTGTAAGTGATGTTTTATCATATTTACATAATGGCTTGTATTTAGAAAAAAAAGAAAATCTGATTGTTGATATTGGAAGTGAACAACTAAGTTATAAAAATATGATGTTAAAAACTGCAAAGGTTTTGGGTTTAAAAAGATATTTGATTACCTTGCCTTTTATGAGTATAAATCTCTCTTCTTATTGGTTAAATCTTTTTACACCCGTTCCTTTTACCGTTGCAAAAGCTTTGATTGAAGGACTTAAATCAGAGGTAATAATTCAAAATGACCACGCAAAAAAATATTTTCCAAACATAACACCAATCTCTTATGAAGAAGCTGTAAAAAATGCCATAAAAGAGATAGAAGAGAATCAAGTAATCAGCAGATGGAATGACAAAGGAGATGGAGTTTGGGAGAAAAATGCTCAAAATGAAATCTCAAAAGCTATTTTTATTGATAGAAAAGAAGTAGATATTTCAAATCTTGAAGCTTCAAAAGTTTATCAATCATTTATAGGAATTGGTGGAGAAAATGGCTGGTTTGACTTTGATTTCTTATGGGAATTAAGAGGAATTATTGATAAATTAATCGGTGGAGTTGGATTAAAACGAGGAAGAAGAAGCCAATGTGATTTAAGAATTAGTGATTGTTTAGACTTTTGGAAAGTTGTAGATTTAAAAAAAGATGAAAGACTTCTACTTTATGCCCAAATGAAACTTCCTGGGGAAGCTTGGCTTGAATTTAAAATCAAAGATAATAAACTAATCCAATCAGCCTACTTTTATCCCAAAGGAGTTTTGGGAAGATTGTATTGGTATGCGTTAGTTCCACTGCACTATTTTGTGTTTAACAACATGATAAAAAGTATAATCAAAAAGGCAAAAGCTCTTTAGCTTATGCTTTTTATTAAATGTTCTACATCTAATTTTGCTTTTAAAGTAGAGATGAAATTGTCTACCGTTTGTTTTTTATACTCTTGAAAATCAAAACCTACATAATTTGCTTTTATTGATTTAAAATATTTTGTTCTAAATTCATTATTATCAAAAATTTGATGTACAAAAGTTCCTTTGAAATTTTGTTTTTCATAAGATAGAGGATATTTTTCACACATTCCATGATGTATTTCAAATCCAGCTATTTTTTCACCAAATAACTCATAAGTTTTTTTCTCTAAGATTTTTTCTTTTTCAAAAATGATATCATCGGGAATAAAAGCAAACCCCTCTTCTTTTAATGCTTCTTCATTTTCTAAAGCATAAATATCTTCAAGATTCTCAAACATCATTTCATAACCACCACAAATGGCACAAATATCTTTTTTGTAGTTTTTAATCTGCTCAAAAAGTCCAGTCTCTTTTAACCACTTTAAATCTTTGATTACAAGCTTAGATCCTGGAAGTATCACTAAATCAAATTTTTCAAGTGAAATATTAGAACTCACAAACTCCACAAAAACCTCATCATCAGCAATCAAAGGTTCAAAATCATTGTAATTACTCATATATGGATAGGCAATTACTGCAATATCTAGTTTTTTATTTTTGGGTTGTTGAACAAAGTTTTTCAAAGATGCACTATCTTCAAATCCAAGATTAAAAGGTAAATATGGCAACACTCCTAAAACTGGGATGTTAAACTCTTCTTCTATGATTCTAATTCCCTCATCAAAAAGTGTTAAATCACCTCTAAATTTATTTACTATCACACCTATTACATTTTTTCGTAACTTTTCAGGTAGTAGATTATAAACTCCCCAAATAGAAGCAAAAACTCCACCCTTTTCTATGTCTGCCACTAAAATGATTTTTGTGTTGTATTCTGTGGCTATAAAAATATTCGATAAATCCTTATCCATAAGATTTAACTCAACGGGACTTCCAGCACCCTCACAAACAACACAATCATACTTTGCATCCAAATAATCAAAACATCTATTCACAGCTGGTTTTAGTAAGTCTAAATCTCTATAATATTCCCTAACATCTTTGTTTGTAAGAACTTTTCCCTCAACTATAAGTGAAGCAGAACTTCCACGACCAGATTTTAATAAAACGGGATTTAGATGATATGAAGTTTTTACACCCAAAACCTCAGCTTGAAAATACTGAGCAATAGCAATTTCACTTCCATCATCACAAACATGAGAGTTGTTTGATACATTTTGAGCTTTAAAAGGAGCTACTTTGAAGCCTAAATCTTGAAGTATTTTTGCTATTACAAATGTTATTGTTGATTTTCCAGCGTCTGAGCTTGTGCCGAAGATTGAGATGTTATTGATTTTATTCATAAACTATTTTCTTTCATTTAATTACAATTAGATTACTGATTTTATATTATATATACAATTCATTTATTATTCTTTAGTTTTAAGAGATATAATAT
>JAQUIV010000019.1 GCA_028681275.1 Aliarcobacter sp. | reverse complement strand
ATGAAATTCTTACTTTACATAAAGAGTTTGAAACAACAACTATCATGGTAAGCCACGACCCAAGTGAAATTTATCGTTTAGCAAATCGCGTTGTTACACTAAATTTTGGGAAAATTATAAATGATGGTTTACCAAAAGATGTTTTGTTAAAAACAAAAGGTAGTCAAAAATTCTCTTTTGAGGGGGAACTTTTGGACATAATAAAAGTCGATGTAATACATATCGCAATTATCTCTATTGGTCAACAATTAGTTGAAGTTGTTGTGAGCCGTGAAGAAGCAAAAAATCTGATAATAGGACAAAAAGTAAATGTAAGTACAAAGGCATTTAGTCCAACAATTCAAGGTTTATAAGATGTTTAATTTATCAACTTTTGAGCTAGAAAAATATATCCAAGATGATTTACCATATTTTGATTTGACAACAAGTTTACAAAATTGTAACAACGCAATTGCGCAAATTGAAGTTTATACAAGGGAAGATATAATCGTTTCTTGTAGTGAAGAAGCAGCAAAAATAGCAGAACTTCTAAATTGTAAAGTTGATTTTTTTGTAAAAAGTAAAAACAAACTAGAAAAAGATGGCATCATTTTGAGATTTTCAGGTCTTTATGAAGATATTCACAAAGCATGGAGATTAACCCAAATACTTTTAGAATATAGTTGTAAAATAAGCACTTATGCCCATGAAATGAAAGAAAGAATAGAAAAAATCAATCCCTCTTGTGAACTTCTAACAACCAGAAAAACTTTCCCTTTTTCAAAAAGATTTTGTATAAAAGCAGCATTTTGTGGTGGAGCAATGCCCCATAGATTAAATCTTTCAGAAACTGTTCTATTTTTTGAAGGACATAGAATTTTGTATAAAAGTAATATTGAATTTTACGAAGATTTAAAAAGAATAAAAACAAAAATTCCAGAAAAAAAACTAAATGTAGAAAGTGAGAGTTTTGAAGACTCTATAAATCTAATGAAAATCGGAGTTGATGTAATTCAACTTGATAAAATAGATTTTGAAGAGTTAGGAAAAATCATCACTTACAAAAATGAAAACTTCCCATTTGTAAAAATACTCGTTGCAGGTGGAATAAACCTAACAAATATTGAAAAATACGCTTCATATAAAATCGATGGAGTTGTTACAAGTTCTGTTTATAACTGCGGAATGGCGAATATTAGTAGTAGATTAAAAATCATCTAAGAGCAAAATTTACGGAACACTTCTTGCATATAACTAAGTACACCTTTAAATATTAATGGGGGGATAAATTCGTTTATTCCCTTGTTATTATGTAATTTTAGAAAAAGAAGAAAAAATCATGATAGCAACATTTGATGACACTTACAATTTTGCAAAAAAATTCTCACATTACAAAGATTTTTATATCAAACACAACGATTTAATATTTTCAAAATTAGGGTTAGGTACTTTTAACAAAGAACCGTACAAAGAAGAAAATTATCTCTTTCATTATATCGAGGGCGTAAAAGAGGCTGTAAAAAATGGAATAAATCTAATAGATACAGCAAGTAATTACAGATATGGTCAAAGTGAAAAAGAGATTGGTATTGCTTTAAAAGAGTTATTTGAAGAGGGCGTTACAAAAAGAGAAGAATTAATTATATGTTCAAAGGGTGGTTTTGTTCAATTAGAGTATCCATTTCCACAAAATCCTTACACATGGATTGAAGAGAATATAATTAATAGTTCATTGGCAACACTTGATGATATAGAACTAGACCAACACTGTATGACTCCTGATTATTTGGAGTGGTCATGTAAAAAATCTTTGGAAAATTTAGGTGTAAAAACTATCGACATCTATTTTTTGCATAATCCAGAAATCCAAATTTCAAAACTTGGATATAAAAAATTCCTAAAAAAAGTTGAAACTATTTTTAGAAGATTTGAAAAAATGGTAGAAATGGGAATGATAAAATATTATGGAGTTGCCGTTTGGAATGGTTTTATCGATGACTCTACAAATGAACATTTAAATTTAGAAGATTTAGTGGAAATTGCTCTTAAAGTAGGTGGAGAGAACCACAACTTTAAATACATCCAAACTCCATTTAACATGGGCAAAACATCTATTTATACAATGCCAACACAAAAAGTAAAAGGTGAAGAGTGTACTTTACTTCAAGCAGCTCATAGATTAAAAATTGGAGTAATTTCTAGTTCTTCACTTCTTCAAATGAATCTATTTAAAAAATCTTTTAAGCCTGAAACTGGTTATTTACTTGATTCAAAAATGGTATTAGAAAATGACATTCAATTAGCCTTACAATTTGTTCGTTCAACTCCTGGATTGATTTCATCACTTTTTGCCTCAAAAGTTCCAGTGCATATCAAAAAGAATCTAGAAATCACAAAAGTAGCTGCAACATCAAGAGCTAAATACGATTTAATGTATAGGGTATAAAATGATTTATGATGTAATTGTAGTTGGTGGGGGAATTGCTGGTTTAATGGCAGCAATTGAAGCAAAAGATGAACAAAATAGAGTTGCCCTTATCACAAAAGGAAACCTATTTAAATCAAACTCTTCAATGGCAAGTGGTGGAATAAACGCTGTTCTTGACCCGTCTAATACAAAAGAGATAAATCAGCATATCAATGATACTTTTTCTTCAGCAAAAGGTATAGGAAATAAAAAAGCTATTACATATATGTGTAAACAAGCCTCAAATATTATCAACAAATTAGTTGATTATGGTGTTGAATTTGACAGAGATGAAAATAATAAAATCTTACAACGACCATTTGGTGGTGGAAGTTCAAATAGAACTTGTTATGTTGGAGATAAAACTGGAAGTGCTATAACTATGGCACTTATTAAAAAAGCAAAAAGTAAAGGAATTACATTTCTACCAAACACTTTTATTCTAAATTTAGCGAAATATCAAGACAGAGTAAGTGGAGTAATCGCTTTAAACAAAGAAAATTCTCAAGTTGTAATTTATCCATCAAAGGCAGTTGTTTTAGCAGGTGGAGGATATGCTGGAATTTATAGAGGTTATTCTACAAATGCTCCTGATTATACAGGTGATTTATTAGCAGTTGCCCTTCGGGCTGGACTTTATTTAAAAGATATGGAGTTTGTTCAATTTCATCCAACTGGTTTTGTAAAAACAAACTATTTAGTAACAGAAGCCGCACGAGGTGAGGGTGGTTACTTAATAAATAGTGATGGAAATAGATTTGTAAATGAATTAGGAACAAGAGATGAAGTTGCAAGGGCTATTTTAAAAGAGCAACTAAATGGTAAAAAAGTATTTATCGATTTAAGACATCTTGGTCTTGAAAAAATACAACAAAAACTTCCTTCACTTTTAAATGCAGCACTAAATCAAAGTGGTGTAAATATCGCAGAAGAGTTATTAGAAATAAAACCTGTTGCCCACTACACAATGGGTGGAGTTGATGTGAACTTAACAAGTTGCGATATAAAAGGCTTATATATTTGTGGAGAGATGGCTTCAAATGGAGTTCATGGAGCAAATAGACTTGGAGGAAATTCACTTCTTGAGGGTTGTGTATTTGGAAATTTAGCTGGAATAAATGCAAAAGAGTATTCAAAAGAGAATGAATTTGCACCTATAAATTACAATACTGTTGTAAAAGATATTGAAATGTTAGAGTTCATTTTCCAAGGTGACACTAGCGTAAACTTTAATGCAATTAGAATAAGTTTAGGAAAATGCCTATTTGAAAAAGTGGGAATCATCAAAAATGAACAAAGCCTAACAGAAGCCTTTGATTATGTAAAATATTTACGACAAATCTCATATAACTTACATTGTATAAATAAAGAAAAAAACAATAATGTAGAACTATCAGCAATTTTAGAACTAAGAAATGCCCTTGAAATATCAGAAGCAATAATCCTAAGCGCACAAAAAAGAAAAGAAAGCAGAGGCGCTCATTTTAGGGAAGATTATCCAACTACTTCAAAAGATTTCAATCGAAGTTTTGTGGTAAAAGAGCTAAAAAAAGGATTCTTTAGAATCTCATTTAAAGAAAATGAGTTATTAAGAAAATTCAGAAATTTATTTATAAACAAGGAGTAAAAAATGGCAAAAGTTATGTTAAGAGAAGTAAATGGTGTGGTATCTTTTTATTTTGCAAAAAAAGATATGGAAGAAACAATAGAAGAGATTGAGTTTGACACAGAAGAAAAATGGGGTGGTAATGCAACCCTTTCAAATGGTGAAATTTGGTGGATTCAACCAGGAGCTAAAAAACTTCCTAAAGAAGAAGTATGTAAAAAAATTGCTGACTAATTACTATATTAAGCTATTGTATATTTTTTATATAAACAAGCATTCATTGTAACTCACAAAATAGTTATAATAAAAAAATAATAAAAATATTAAGGGGCAATAATGTTTGACAAATCTGCATGTATGGGCTGTCTAACAATAAGAGAGTTAACAACTCTCTATGAAATATCTTCGGTTATTTCTAATCATTATGACCTGCAAACTTCTTTAGAAAAATCAATGAAAATATTGAAAAATTCATTAAATTTAGAAAATTGTGTAGTTCATATTTTAGAAGAAGATGTATTAAATGTTTTTGCATCAATTGAGTTATCAAAATTCCAAAAAACTCTTGCATCTTACAAGGTAGGAGAGGGTGTTACTGGAATGGTAGCTGAGTCTAAAGAACCTGTTGTTGTAGAAAATATTCATAATAACTCACTTTTTTTGAATAAATCAGGAAAAAGAGATTTTAATGGTAAATCTTATGTTGCAGTTCCTTTAGTAATTGACAACGAAGCAATTGGTGTTTTAGGTGCTGTTATTACGAAAACTGCTGAAATTCAACTAGATGATACTGTTAGAATTCTTACAATTGTAAGTTCTATTTTTGCTCAAACTATTCACTCTTTTCAATTAAACCAAAAAGAAAAAGAGAGACTTCAAGAACTAAAACTCTATTATAAAATGGAATGGGATTCTAAAGTTCACAATTTTGGAGACATAATAGGTGATAGTCCAAAAATGCAACAAGTTTTCAAAGTTATTCAAAGGATTGCCCAATCTGATGTAACTGTACTTGTAAGAGGTGAAACAGGAACTGGAAAAGAGCTAGTTGCTGCTGCTATTCACAAAAGAAGTAATAGAAAAGACGAACCATTTATCAAATTAAACTGTGCAGCAATTACAGATACTTTACTTGAAAGTGAACTTTTTGGACATGAAAAAGGTGCTTTTACAGATGCTAGAGAGACAAGAAAAGGAAGATTTGAACTAGCAGATGGAGGAACTCTATTTTTAGATGAAATAGGTGATATTTCTGCTTCTGCTCAAGTAAAACTTTTAAGAGTTTTACAAGAAAGAGAATTTGAGCGAGTTGGTGGAAGCAAAACCATAAAAGTAAATGTAAGACTTGTAGCTGCAACCAATAGAAACCTTGAACAAATGGTAAAAGATGGGAAATTTAGAGAAGATTTATATTATAGATTAAATGTAATTCCTATTGATTTACCACCTCTTAGAGAAAGAGGAGAAGATATTAAACAACTTGTTAACTTCTTTTTAGAGCGTTCAATGAAAAACCACAAAAAAAGAGTAACCATCACAGATGAAGCAATGGACGCTCTGTGTAGTTACCCGTGGCCTGGAAATGTAAGAGAATTAGAAAATACAATTGAAAGAATTGTATTAATGGGAAATGAAGAGGGAATTAATAAATACGATATGTTACTACTACTGCCAGCTTTAAATGACCAAAAATTAAAAAGTGATTATAAACCTATCTCTAAAAAAAGTTTAACTTTAGAAGAGATGGAAAAAGAAGCGATTATTGAGGCACTTGAAAATAATGATTACAATCAGTCAAATGCAGCATCAGAGTTAGGAATAACTCTTAGACAAATAGGGTATAAAATAAAAAAATATGAAATCTAAAATAATATACAAAAATGAAGAAATGAACCTTACGGATGATTTTATAGATATTGGTTATATGGCTGAAAATTTTGATGTTATTAATCTAAATAATGAAGAGATAACTATCAAAAAAGCTAGTCCAAATAGAAATATTCAACTATTTTTATCTTTCCCAAATTTTGATGATTTTAAAGATGAAATCATAGCTTTTGATGAGTTTATAAACGAAGCAAAGGTCGATATATTCACATATGTTATATTTAATGAAAAAATAGATTTTCCCTATGAATTTAAGAAAATGATTCCTATATTTGACATTAATGAAGAGTTCGCTTCTATGTACGGAACAAAAATTGTAAGTGGTAGCTTGGAAAATAGATTAACAAAAGCACTTTTTTTAATCGGTAAAGATGGTGCCATCTATCACATTGATATGCCAAATAACTTAAGTTCACCATTAGATTTATACAGAATACGAACTGAGTTAAATAAAGCCTATCAGTCATACACAGGAGCTGGATGTCATGGATGATAATATAATAAAAAAAATAAAAGATGGAGAACTTATACCCTTTTTAGGAATGGGTGTATTTAAAGATACAAAAAATAGCGATGGAGCTCAACTTCCATTTGATAGTGATTCAATGATTTTAAGTCTAAATAATGGAAGAGCAATGAGTGATAGACTTATGTACGAATACTCAAGAGCTGCAATGAGTTTAGAACAAAGAAAAGGTAGAGAGTTCATTATTCAAATGACTAATCATATTTACTCTTCAAAAGAGTATGAACTTCCTGCCGTTTACAAATGGCTACAAACAATTAAACCAAAATACATCATCGATACAAATATGGATGATAGCTTACAAAAAATATATAGTGACTGTGAACACTTTTTAATCACAGGTGTTTCAAGAATTACAGCTGATTGGGATAGATATTTAATCTACTCTTATGATGTTACTACAAAAACTTACACAAGAATCGACAAAGAAAAATTAACTTTAGATTTACCAATATTATTTAAACCAATGGGTTCAACTAAACCTGAGATGAATTTTATTATCTCTGATGCTGATTTTGTTGATTGGTTAACGGAAGCTATGGGTGGTTATGCAATGCCTCCTATTTTAAAAGAACACAGAAAAAACAAAGAATACCTATTTTTAGGTGTTGATTTTTCAAAAGATACTTTTAGAATGGTAGCAAACGAGATAACAGTGGACTTAAAAGGTGGTACAACTGTACTCAACTGCGAACTAACAAAAAAAGAGGATAAATTTATTAAAACTCATAATTTAACTAATTTAAATATGAGTATAGATGAATTTATAAAAAGTCATGGGTGAAAAATTTCATTGCGATTTCTGTGGTAAAGAGATTACAGAAGTAAAAAAAATATTCTCTAGTGAAGTTTCACATATTTGTGATGAATGTGTGACAATGTGTTCAAAAGTTCTTGAAAAAGAACTTATCAAAGATAGTAAAAAAGAGTTCCAAAAAGGACTTAGTGTTCCTATTAAAATAAAAGAACATTTAGATGATTATGTAATTGGACAAATTGAAGCTAAAAAAGTGTTAGCAGTTGCTTTATATAACCACTATAAAAGAATTGATAAACCAGTAGTTAAAAATGTTGAAATTGAAAAATCAAACATTATGCTTATAGGTCCAACAGGAAGTGGTAAAACACTTCTTGCAAAATCTCTAGCACGAATTATGGATGTTCCTTTTGCAGTTGCTGATGCCACTGCTTTAACTGAAGCTGGATATGTTGGTGAAGATGTTGAATCAATTTTATCAAGACTTCTAGCTGCTGCTGATTATGATTTAGAAAAAGCAAAAAGAGGTATCGTTTATATTGACGAAATCGACAAAATTGCAAATAAAAGTGAAAGTTCAACAAGTGGAAGAGATGTAAGTGGTGAGGGTGTTCAACAAGGACTTCTAAAAATTCTTGAAGGTGCTGAAGTTTATGTTCCCGTAAAAGGAAGTAGAAAAAACTCTAGTGCTGAAACAATTTTATTTGATACAACCCATGTTTTATTTATTTGTGGTGGAGCTTTTGTTGGATTAAGAGAAGATGATAGTGTTAAAAAAAGTAAAAAAGCTCCTAAGATGGGATTTCTTAAAAAAGAAGAAACTGAGATGGAGAGAAAACCTATCGAAGCAAAAGAACTTATCTCTTTTGGATTAATTCCTGAATTTATAGGAAGAATCCCAGTTATTGCAGAACTTAATAAACTTTCAAAAGAAGATTTAATTAGAGTTCTAAAAGAGCCTAAAAATGCAATTATCAAACAATATGAAATTTTATTTGAACTTGATGGAGTTGAATTAGAATTTACAGATGATGCTTTAGAGAGAATTGCAGAAATTGCAGTTGAAAAAGATGTTGGAGCTAGAGGTCTTAGAGGAATTATTGAAAATATAATGCTTCCTTTACAATACATTACTCCATCTGAAAACAATTTAGAGAAATGTAGAATTACAAGAAAATATATTGATAAAGAAGAAGATGTTGAATTAAAATATAATGAAGATTCAACACAAGAACCAACAAAAGAGATTTTATTTAAAAAATTTGCTAATTAATTCCATAGTGGAATAATATTTGCATCTACATTTTATATTTTGATAAAAAAGGATAGAAAATGGCAGTTAAAATTACTGAAGAGTGTATAAGTTGCGAAGCATGTGCATCTGAGTGTCCAGTTGCAGCAATATTACCAGATGGAAATGACAAAAATCCACAAGATGGGATTTTATATGTAAAACCTGAATCATGTGTTGAGTGTGTTGATCACGCAGATGCTCCAAGATGTGCAGAAGCATGTCCAACAGCTGGTGCAATCGTTTGGGATATGCCATATACAGTTGATTTTAGTTCATACTATTTAGCAGGTCATGAAAAAGGTGAATATAAAATTAGAGAACATAAAGCAAAAGGTTTAATGCTTCCTGAAGTAAAAGAACAAAAATTTAGAGCAGATGTAACTATGGCTGCAAGAGAAGCTCACGCTAACGTATCTGACTTCTAATTTCTAAAACAAAGACTCTAAGTCTTTGTTTTAAATCACTAAAACCAAAAATAAATACCTAGAAAACTTTGCAATTATTACCAAAATCAAAAACTTCTTAAAATCGTACTTCAAAACACCAGCTACAAAAGTTATTGGATCACCAATTATTGGTAACCAAGAAAAAAGAATAGACCAAGCGCCATATTTATCAAAATAACTTTTAGCTTTTAAAATATACTTTTCATTTAATAACTTTTTATTTATTAAATACTCTTCTCCTTTTAATCCTAAAAAATAGTTCACTACTGAACCCAAACTATTTCCAAATGTTGCAGAAAAAAGTAATAAATATATATTATAACCTTGAGTAATGTCATAAATCAGTAAAGCTTCACTTCCAAGGGGAAATAGAGTTGCAGAAATAAATGCTGTAATAAAAAGTATTAAATAAGTCATGTTTTTCTTTCAAAGCAAAATATAAAGATATTTAGGTTATAATTCCCACCTCTAAAAGAGAAGCATTGAGAATATTTAAATATTTTGAATGCTCTTCTTTAGACCCTTACAATCGTTATTTGAGACAAAGCCCCAGGATGGGAACATAGCAAGGCACCTTACTTAGCGGTGTGTTTGGGTATCTGGAGAAGAGTACTTTTACTCTTCTTAAATCAAATCTAAAAAATCAGAATTCAAAATCAACAACTTTTTTTCAACTTTATTATAGATAAATCTTCTATCATTAGCTTTTATACCATTTAATATCATCATTTTTATCTCTTGTTCTGTTTTATTATATCTTTTCATTAATACCGTAAAATCTTTTACGCTAATAAAATCACTATCAATTTTTTCAGTTTTAGTTTTTAAATTTGATTCAATTTGTGGTTTATAAATAGAACGCATTTCGTTAAATGCACTTTGTAAAAGTTTTATCTCTGAATTAAAAACTTCAATTATTCTTTTTTGATTTTTTTCTAATCTGAAAATCTCTGAAATATACTGTTTTTTCATCCATTTCATAGATTTTTTTAACAAATCAATTTGTTCATTTTTAACATCAATAACAGCTTGAATAGAGTCAAACCCTGTTTGTTTAGAAGTTGAAGATTCTGTTTTTGTTTTAGCTTGAGGAGTTTCAACTTTTGTTTTTTCATCATTGATATAAACAAAAGTTTTACCATCTTTTTTAATAGATTTTAATTGTTCTTTTTTAATTCTATAATGAATTCCTTGTAAAGATAAGCCTAATATTTCGGCAGCTTGCGAAGTAGTAACTAATCTTTCCAAGGTTTAATTCCTAAAATTTTGAGCTATCTATTTCAATAACTGTATGTACATTTCCTCTTGGTTTAAAATCACCAATTACTTTCATCCATTTTGGCTCTAATTTAGCATATAAAGTATCAAAAATTTCGTTTATTGAATTTTCATGTGAAATTTCTCTAAACATAAAAGAGTTAATATAAATTTTTAAAGCTTTTAACTCAATAACTCTTTTATTTGGTGTATATTGAAGTTTAATAGTTGCAAAATCTGGATAACCACTTCTTGGACATTTAGCCATAAATTCAGGTAATTCGATATTAATTACATAATTTTTGTCATGGTCATTTGGCCAAAAATTTTCTTCTTTATTAATATCAAATTCAACTATCTCTTTTTCACCATATTTCATTTCATTAGCCTTTTATAATTTAATTTTTAAACGTCAAGATGTTCAACATCTTTTGCGTGTTCTTCAATGTAGTTTCTTCTTGGTTCAACTTCATCACCCATAAATAATGTAAATGTATCAGATGCAACTTCTGCATCTTCAATTTTTACTCTTAAAAGTCTTCTATTATCAGGAATCATTGTAGTTTCCCATAATTGCTCAGGATTCATCTCTCCAAGACCTTTATATCTTTGAATATAAGCACCTTTTTTAGCAAGAGTTTCAATATCATCTAAAATATCTAATAAATCTCTTCCTTCAAATACAGTTAAATCTCTTTCAACAAGTTTGTTATAAATATAAGTTGCTTCACTAAAATATGGAGATGCAAATAACTCTTCATCAATAATTAACTCTTCTAAACCTTCTTTTGTTTGTACAAATAATTGAATTCTATCTTCAAGAACTGTTTTAGATAAGATGTTATAACCTTTAGCATCTAAAAACTCTTTTACTCTTTCATAAAGTGTTGCAAAATCAAGGTTTACTAACTCACTATTCTCAATTAAATATTTTAAAACTTCTAATAATGAATATCTTTTTTCTAATTGTCCTAACATACTTCTATATCTTGAAACAATTTTGAATAAATCTAATAAATCGTTATAACCAAGTCCTTCAAATGTAAATGATTCTAAACCATTTTCAATTAAAAATGCAGATAATGCTGAATCATCTTTTAGATATATTTCATTTTTACCTTTTTTATATCTATAAAGAGGTGGTTGAGCAATATATAAATATCCATTTTCAATAACTGGTCTTAAGAATCTAAAGAAAAATGTTAATAAAAGTGTTTGAATGTGGCTACCATCAACATCGGCATCCGTCATGATAATGATTTTATGGTATCTAATTTTTTCATTATCAAAATCTTCACCAATACCACAACCAAGTGCAGTAATCATATTTCTAATTTCATCTGATTTTAGAATTTTATCAAGTCTTGATTTTTCAACATTTAAAATCTTACCTTTTAGTGGTAAAATTGCTTGGAAAACCCTATCTCTTCCTTGTTTTGCTGAACCTCCAGCAGAATCCCCTTCCACCAGATATAATTCTCTAATTGCTGGGTCTTTTGATTGACATTCAGCAAGTTTACCTGGAAGTGTTCCAACTGTCATTGCATCTTTTTTTCTAGTTAAATCCCTAGCTTTTTTAGCTGCTTCTCTACCTCGTGCTGCCATTAAAGATTTTTCCATAATAGCTTTTGCTTGTTGTGGATTTTCTTCAAAATATTTATCTAAGGCATCACCAGTTAATTTTTGAGTAATAGCTTTTACATAAGAAGAACCTAATTTACTTTTAGTTTGTCCCTCAAATTGTGGTTCTGGAACTTTTACAGAAATAACTGCAATTAATCCTTCTCTTACGTCATCACCAGTAATTTTTGTATCTTTTTCTCTAGCTGCTGCATTTTCATTTAAATATTTAACAATACTTCTTGTAAGTCCTGCTTTAAATCCAGCTTCGTGAGTTCCGCCATCAATAGTTCTAATATTATTAACGAATGAAAGAGTTTTTTCTACATAAGTGTCATTATACATAACAGCAATATCAACTTCAACACCATCGATAGTATCATTAAATGCAACTGCATCACAAACAGCAGTTTCTTTATTCATATCTTCAACAAATTGTTTAATACCACCCTCAAAATGATAAACTTCTTTTGTTTTAGTAATTTCATTATCAAGTGTAATTGAGATAAATGAATTTAAATATGCAACTTCTTTAAATCTTTTTGCCAAAATTGCAAATTCATATCTATTTACTTCAAAAATAGAATCATCAGCTAAAAATTCAATAGTAGTTCCAGTTTTTCTTGGACTATCACCAATAACTTCTAATACTCCTTGAGGAATACCACATTTGAACTCTTGATAATGAATTTTTCCTTCTCTATAAATCGTCATTTTTAAATGTTTTGATAATGCATTTACAACAGAAATACCAACCCCATGAAGTCCACCAGAAACTTTATAAGTATCTTTATCAAATTTTCCACCAGCATGTAAAACAGTTAAAACAACTGTTGCAGCAGAAATTCCTTCACCCTCGTGAATAGAAGTTGGAATACCTCTTCCATCATCTTCTACTTTAATCCAATGATCTTTTGTCATTGTAATTTTAATATTTTTACAATAACCTGCCATTGCTTCATCGATAGAGTTATCTACTACTTCATATACTAAGTGGTGAAGACCATTTGTATTTGTATCACCAATATACATTCCTGGTCTTTTTCTTACAGCTTCAAGACCCTTTAAAACTTTAATGTTACTAGCGCCGTATTCTTGTTGACTCATTATAGATTTCCTTATTTATTTGTTAAATTATTTATTTTATTTTTCTAAAACTATTGGCATTACAATAGTAAAAAATTTATCATCTTCTAATAAAAATGGTAAATTTGATTCATTAAAACCAATTTTGATTTTTTCATTATGTGACATACTTAAAAAATCTAATAGATATTTAGCATTAACTGCTAAATAGAACTCTTTTTCAATATTTAAATCAATATCAATTTGAGTTTTAGCTTCACTATCTTCATCTAGTGATTCAAATATAATTGATTTTGAGTTAAATGTAATTTTAATATTAGAGAACAGTGAAGTTACAAGTTTTATAGATTCTACTAACATATTTTTTGGTAATGGAAAGTTATATTTTAAAGTATTTGGGATAATTCTTTCGTAATCAGGGAATTTACCGTTTATTAATTTTGTAAAGAATTTAGTGTTTTCATTTGAAATTACAAGATTCGTATCATCATAAGAAATTTTAGCTTCATCTAAAAATAGTTTTTGAATTTCAATAATTGCTTTTTTAGGGATAATAAATTGAGCTTCTTGATTTGTAATGTTTTGTAAATATGAAACAGCTAATCTTCTAGTATCTGTTGAAACAAAATTAATTTTTTGACTTTTAATATCTAATAATGCACCATTTAATTCAAATTTAGGATTGTTATTATCAATTGCAGGAGTAATTTTTCTAACAGAATTAATAAAATTAATAGTAGAAATTGATAACTCTTTTAAATTCTCTGATTTGTTTAATGATGGAAATTCATCAGCATCATAAGTAGGTAATTTAAAAGTTGATTTATTTTGTTTTATTACTAGATTGTTATTTGAAGCTTCTATTAAAATATCTTCATTTTTTAATCTTTTGATAATTCCTAATAAATTAGAACCATTAACTGTTGCTTTACCATCTAACATATCAGTTATATTATCAATATGTGATTCTAAACCAATTTCATAATCTGTTGCTTTTATGATAAGTTTAGTATCATTAATTTCTAAATATATATGTGATGTGATTGCACTAGAATCTTTTTTTTCTAAAAAAGGTTGCATTGAAGCTACAACATTTTCAAAGATATTCTTTGTAATTACGAATCTCATTTTATCTCCTATATTTTTATTTAATTTAGTGGAAGTAGTAGTCTATGTGAAAAGATGAAAATACCTTTTAAAACCCTCTGGTAGCGAACTTTGCCCCAGTGATTAGAAAAGTCATTGTATTCACATCTTTTCACATAAGTCTTTAAAACTTTTTTTGTTCTAAAGTTTTTACCACTCCTTATTTATGATTTTATTCTTTAAATTTTCAATAATTAATTTAAAGTTTTCATCTTTTTCAATTAACTCATTTGCTTTTTTAATATTATGCGAAATTGAGCTGTGATCTTTCATTCCTAAGAACTTTGCAATATCTGGCATAGAGTTGTGGGTTAATTCTCTTGTTAGATAAATAACTATTCTTCTAGCATTTGCAACTGTTGCTGTTCTTTTTTTAGATTTTATATCACTTGGCTTAATATTTAATTGATTCGCAACAATATTTATAACATCAGGAAGTTTTATATTCTCTTTTGTCTCTTTTATTTGGTCTTTTAATAAACCTTGAACCATTTGTAAAGTGATCTCTTGATTTAATAAAGAAGCACTTGCATTAATTCTAATTAAAACACCCTCAATTTCTCTAATAGAGTTATCAAGTGTAGTTGCAATAAAATTAATGATTTCTCTACTTAAATGAATACCATTTAATTCCGATTTTTTCTCAATAATTGCAATTTTTGTTTCAAGCCCTGGAATTTGAACATCTGCTGTTAAACCCCATTCAAATCTTGATTTTAATCTATCAACAAGTCCAGCAATTTGTGATGGAAGTCTATCACTTGTCATAACTATTTGTTTTTTTGCATTGTGAAGTTCGTTGAAAGTGTGAAAAAACTCCTCTTGAGTCTGTTCTTTTCCACTTAAAAACTGAATATCATCAATTAAAAGCACATCACATTTTCTATATTTATTTCTAAAATGTTCCATACTTTTATTTTTTAAAGAGAAGGTAAAATCATTCATAAACTGTTCAATAGTTACATAAATAACAGTATTTCCTTTTTCAATAGCATGATTTCCAACAGCTTGTAAAAGGTGAGTTTTACCAAGTCCAGTTCCACCATAAATAAACAAAGGATTATATTGAATACCTGGTTTATTTGAAACAGCAAGTGAAGCATTATAGGCCATTTGATTTGATGGTCCAACTACAAATGAATCAAAAGTATAAGATGGATTAAGTATGGTACTTTCGGCAGTTTCGTTTTGAACTTGCTCTTTTAAAATCTCTTTTTTAGATTTTTTTTCACCGGCAAGTTTTATTTCAATAGATGGTTTAGAACCATCAAAAATTTCAAAACAGTGTTGAATTAAACCAGTAAATTTACTCTTTATCCAAGAGGCAATGTACTTGTTATTTACTTCAAATATAGCAATTTTTTCATCAGAAGATGTTTTTTTATAAACTAATTGTTTTAAGTATCTTTCATAATCAGTTTGTGTAGCTTCTTTTTGAATTATTGTTAGGAAATCTTTGGTTGTCATCTATTTGTAAACTCTTTAATCGTAAATACAATTATTATATCTAAACTTTTTATAAAACAGCTTGAATAGAGTTATTTTATAAAAGAAATCGAGTTATACACATAGTGAATAAGTAGTGAATAATTTTTTTCCTTTAAGTAAAATTTTATTTAAAAGATACCATTATACGGGCTATAGAACTATGTGAATAAAAAATAAACAAAAAGAGTGAAAAGTTGAAAATATTAGGAATTGACCCAGGAACTAGAAACTGCGGATATGCCATTGTTGAAAAGAATGGAAATAGTATAAAACTTATTGAAGCTGGGTTAATAAAAATAAAAACAAAAATCTTACAAGAACAAATTGTAGAGATGACAGAGGGTTTTGATTTGATTTTTGCAAAACATGAAATAAATGAAGTTTCAATTGAAGATATGTTTTATGCATTTAATCCAAAAACAGTTATAAAACTTGCACAATTTAGAGGTGCAATTTCATTAAAAATTTTACAAAAGTTTGGAAATTTTGCAGAATATACTCCTTTACAAGTAAAACAAGCTGTAACGGGAAATGGAAAAGCTACAAAAGAGCAGGTAGCTTTTATGGTTAAAAGGCTTTTGGGAATTAAAAAAGAGATTAAACCTTTAGATATTACAGATGCCATAGCAATAGCTTTAACCCATGCTCAAAGATTGTAAACTAATTATAAAATAGATATAATCCCAGCCTTAAATTTTAGGATAAATGATGACAAAAAAGATTGGAATATTAGCTTCTTACAACGGAAGTGGATTTGAAACTATACAAAAAGCAATACTTGAAAAAAAACTAAATGCAAAAGTTGTAGTTGTAATTACAAATAACACAAATGCAGGTGTTTTACAAAAAGCTGAATCTTATGATATTCCATATTTTATTATAAATGATAAAAGATATCCTGGACAAGATATAGATGATAAAATAACTAGATTACTTTTGGAGTTTGGTTGTGATTATATATTTTTATCGGGATATATGAAAAAAATAGAATCAAAACTTTTAAATGCTTTCCCAAATAAAATTATAAACACTCATCCAGCAATTCTTCCATCTATTTATGGTGGAGTTGGAATGTATGGAAGATTTGTACATGAAGCTGTAATTAAAAACGGTGAAAAAAAATCTGGTGTTACAATTCATTATGTAAATGAGGTTTATGATGAGGGTGAAAAAATCTTGGTAAAAGAGATAGACTTAGATAAAAATGAAACAGTGGAAAGTTTAGAAAATAAAATCAAAGATTTAGAGAGTATTGCTATTATTGAAGCATTCAATAAACTACTAGCTTAAAAAGCTAGTAATTAAAAACTTATTTTAAGTTTTGTCCTAATTCTTCTGCTGTTTTAACATATTTTATATCAGTAATTTTTCCATTTTCTAAAGAGATAATAGAAATCATATCTTCTTTAACTGGAAATAATCCCTTCGTAGCTTCATCAACTAAAAGAACAGAAAATGGGTAATCTTTCATTTTTGGCATAGCAATAAATTTAGTAATTAAACTTGGCATTCCTGTAATATCTGCAACATAAACAGTTTTATTAGTTGCTAAATAATCTTTATCTTTTGTTAATAAAAACTCTTTAATAGTAGTTCCTTCAGTTTTTGTAGCTGAAAAAATTATAGTTTTTATGTTTGCATCAACTGTGAAATCTTTTTCAAATTGATCTTTTATTGTAAGTGTTGGAAGATTATTTCCAATTGTAAGTGAATTAGCAAATGCACTTAATCCTAAAAAAACTGTAAATAGAAATTTTTTTATCATTTTTTTTCCTTTGGTATTAAAATTGAGGAATAATACCTATAAAAAGTAAATGAAAAGTTAAAAGGAGAAAATTATTCCTTTGATAAAGTTGGTAAATGCCAGTTTTTGTAGTATGCTAATAATCTTAAAGCAACACCAAAAATAAATACAAGAGTGATTGCTGGTAAAGTTCTTAATTCTAAAATTTCCAATACAAAAATTATTGAAGCTATGATTAATGCGACTGTTGCATAAAATTCAGAAACTAAAATTGATGGAATTCTATTTATTAAAATATCTCTAATTGTTCCCCCACCAACTGCTGTTAAAAATGCAAGTATCAAAACACCTAAAAAATTAAAATCATTTTGAATAGCTACAATTGAACCAGTGATTGAAAAAGATACAAGTCCTATTGCATCTGAGATTATAAAGGCTGTTTTCCCTTCTAAATCAGCGATTTTGTGAAGTTTAAATAAAAGTGCAATTACAACTGTTGCAACAACCAAAATAACAGGAAGATTTGTTGTAAAAACATAAGGAGTTCTATCAGCTAAAACATCTCTAATCATTCCACCACCAAGGGCTGTTAAAAATGAAGAGATGAAAACACCTAAAATATCAAGTTTATAGTGAACGGAAATTAAAAATCCACTAAGTGCAAAACAAATTATTCCTATAATATCTGCAATTTCTAATGCACTCATTTTAATATCCTTAATAGCTGTTTTTTGAGGTCGGGATTATACAAAATTATAGTTAAAAAATTGACAAACCAGTTTTTGTTGTAAATAACTCTAAAGCAGTAGTTCCTACAAGGGAATTTCCTTGTAAATTTAATTTTGGAGAATAAACACAAATTGCCATTTTTTTAGGAACAACTGCCACAATTCCACCACCAACTCCACTTTTACCTGGAAGACCAACTTTATAGGCAAAATCACCACTAGCGTCATAATGACCACAAGTTAACATTAAAGAATTTATTCTTTTTGCTTTTGATTCAGTTATTATCTCTTCATTTGTTAGGGGATTTACTCCATGATTTGCTAAAAAAAGCATTGATTTTGAAAGTTGTGAAGTATTCATCATGATTGAACATTGTTTAAAATATGTATCTATAACTTCATCTATATTGTTGTTGATATTATTAAAACTTTTTATCATATTTATTAAAGCAAAGTTTCTAAAACCGTGAGCTAACTCTGATTTAAAAATTTCTTCATCGTAAGTTATTGTTTCATCATTTGAAGTTTTTTTTATAAAATCTAAAATAGTATCAAAGGTATTTTTTTTGTAAATAGAGACTAAACTATCAGCAGTTACGATTGCACCTGCATTTATAAAAGGGTTTCTTGGAATACCATTTTCATATTCAAGTTGAACTAAAGAGTTAAAAGGATTTCCAGAGGGTTCATGTCCAACTCTTTTATATAAATCTTTTCCATAGTGATTTAAAGCCAAAGTAAAAGTAAAAACTTTTGAGATACTTTGAATAGAGAATTTTAAATCTGAATCTCCAATATGGTATGAAGTTCCATCAAAAAGTTGAATTGACATGGCAAACTTTTTATCATCAACATTTGCTAAAGCAGGAATATAGTTTGCTAATTTTCCTTCATTAAGAAATGGTTGAATTTCCTGTTTTATCTCTTCTAAAACTTTTTGATAATTCATATTAAGCTAAAAGCTCTTTCATTGCTTCGGCTGTTTTTCTAATTTCCCATTGTGCGTGAGAATCAAGTCTTAGTTTAAAATAGTTTTCTAATTGAGTTGGTTGAAAACCTCCCCAAATTTGTGAATATCCAGCTTGTGGAATAATTCTTCTTGCTTCTTGAGGTTTTACACCATCTTCTAAAGCTTTGTAATAGTGTTCTAAACAAATATCTAAAATCTTTTGAGTATCACCATATTCAGTAGTTACATCTTTCATTTTTTCAGAAATATAAAAATCAAAAGGAACTCTTTTCCCACTTACATATCTTCTTGAAAGCTCTTGCCAATTAACTCTGTGTCTTACCATTTGAGAACGAGTAGGGAAATCAACTTTAAATAAAAACACTTTGAAATGCTCTTTTATGATTTCACACTCTTCTAATGTGTTGTAAACAGTTCTAATATCAAAACTATAAGCTTTTGGATTGTTTTCAAAATCATAAACTAAAGCTCTATAATTTGTAAGTAAATATTTACCATCACAAATTAGTTCTGCAAATTTTTTTACATTTGAAAACTCTGGTGCTAAAATTTCTTTATGTTTTTCATTTGTAAAATCAAGTAAAACAGGTACAAATTCAAAAGAAGAAGAAGGTAAACCTTGTGATTCGGCCATAAGTCTGTTGTATAAAGATTCACTTCCTAATGCTTTTGGTGATTGATAACAAATTGAGGCAACTTGAGTGATTGCTAATATTCTATTCTCTTCATTTAGATTTGCTTTTGAAAAGTCCCAATTCTCTACAAAAGCGATATTATCACCAAATATATTCTCTTTTTTGTTAATCATTTTTATCATTTTTTAGCACCTTATTGTATAATTAAGATAGATTATACAAAAAAGTACATAATATATAATTTATTCAAGGAAAGATATGAATATTAAGAAAATTGTTAAAATTAGTTTTATATTGATTTTATTCATAATTACGGTAATTGGGCTTATAAATACGGTAATAATTTATCAAATTAAAGAAAATAATTTAACTAAACAATCAATTAGTAATTTAGTTTCAATGCAAGAAAAAATGAATGAATTATTAAAAGATACAATAAATTTAGATTCTATTGATAAATTAGATAAATATAAAGAGGATTTTGTTAAATATGAATTAGAATTTGAAAAAATACAAGATAGTTTTAAAGAACAAGATAAAAATGATTTAATAGATTTTTTTATTAGTGATATTCAAAAAAATGAAATTATTGCTACAAAACTCAATCTTTTATTTGAGAGTGAACAACAAATAGAAAAAGCATTTGATGCAATCTATTCACTACAAGAGAAAAAAATAGAGATAATTAGTGAATTTAATAGAGATTATCCAATTGAAAATGAATTAAGAAAAAAATTAGAACATGAAATAAATGAACGAAGAAATTTTAATCTTTCTCAATTATTTGGGGATGTGAGATATTACAGTAAAGAGGTTCTTTATCAAAAAAGAGATAAAGAGACTTTTGATAAATGGTTAGGAAAAGTTAATTTATTAAAACGTAATTTTGATAATAGTGATACCCAAAGATATTTAGAAATAGTAGAAAAAGTTGGAACTAGTGTTGTTAATATCAAAGAGATAGAAGATATTGAGATTGATATTAAAAATAAAAGTTTAAATATTATTAATCTAAATAAACAATATAGCTCAGATATGGAAGCTGAAATAGAAAAACTTTCAAGTGATTTTATAAATGTTACATATTTTAGTATTTTATTACTTTTAATTATTGTGATTAGTTTTTTAATGCTTTTAGCTTATAAAGTTTACAAAAATGTTGGATTATCAGTAGATGAAATTGAAGCTAAAATTGAAGATGGTTTAACTGAAATTACAAATTTAAACCATGAAATAGAAAATACACAAAAAGAAGTTGTATTTACTATGGGTTCTATTGGTGAAAGTAGAAGTAAAGAGACAGGAAATCATGTAAAAAGAGTTGCTGAATATTCAAAACTTTTGGCACTTTATTATGGTTTAGATGAAAATGAAGCAGAAATGTTAAAACAAGCAAGTCCAATGCATGATATTGGAAAAGTGGCAATTCCTGATGCTGTATTAAATAAACCTGGACGATTTGATGAAGC
>JAQUIV010000115.1 GCA_028681275.1 Aliarcobacter sp. | reverse complement strand
ATGCTTTATTATTCTCTAAAATTCAATCAAAAGAAGATGTTTTAGAAGCAGTTAAATTAATAGAAGAAGTAAATCCTAATTTATCTTTAATGATTATGATTGAAACTCCATTATCTGTTTTAAATATTCATGAAATTTGTGCAGCATCTCCAAAAGTTGAAGTTGTTGTTGTAGGTTCTAATAAACTTGCAAATAGACTTCATATTGATATTAAAAAAGGTTCAAAAGCGATGTTTAACTACTTATCGCAAATTGCATTAGCTTCTAAAGCTTATGGTAAAACTGTAATTGATGGACCTCACTTTGATGTTAATGATGAGTTTGCTTGTGAAGATTCAACAAAAGATGCATTTAATTTAGGGTTTGATGGTAAATCATTAATTCACCCAGTTCAAATTGAATATATCAATGATATTTTCACTCCAAAACAATCTGAAGTTGAAGATTATGAAAAAATGATTGCTAAATATGATGAAGCAGCAAAAGAAGGTAAAGAAGTTATTTTACATAACGATAAATTAGTTGATTCTTCAAGAATTAAATGGGCTAAAAAAATGATCACTTTATATGAAACATATAAAGCTTTAGGTCAAAACCTATTTAACAAATAAGGAGTTAATATTGTCTAAGATAAATATGGGTAATTTTTTTGAAGATTTTTCAATCGGTCAAAAAATCGTTCATCCGCTTCCAAGAACAATAAGTGATGGAGATGTATCTTTATACATCGCTTTCACTGGTTCAAGATTTGCTCTGCACTCTTCTGATACAGTGGCAAAAGAAATGGGTTACGATAAAAAACCAATTGATGATGTTTTAATGTTCCATCTTACATTTGGAAAATCTGTTCAAGATGTATCTTTAAATGCAATTGCAAATTTAGGATACGCAGAGATTTCTTTTCCTAATTCAGTATTTGTAGGTGATACAGTAAGTATGACTTCAACTGTAATTGGATTAAAAGAGAATTCAAATGGTAAAAGTGGAGTTGTTTATGTTCACTCTATTGGTGTAAATCAAAATGGTGCAGAAGTTTTAAATTTCAAAAGATGGGTTATGGTTCATAAAAAAGACCAAACTACATTATCTGGAATTAACGAAGTTCCTACTTTTGCTAAAACAACACCAATTGCAGATGTTATTAATATTCCAACTATTAAAACAGTTGATACAAATGCTACTGGTGGAAAATATTTCTTTGAAGATTATGTAGCTGGTGAAAGATTAAATCACCCAGAAGGTATTACTATTGATAATAGTGACCATACATTAGCAACAAAGTTATATCAAAACAATGCAAAAGTTCATTTTAACGACCATATGATGAAGTCAACTCCTATGGGACAAAGACTTATGTATGGAGGAATCATTATTTCAATGGCAAGAGCTATTTCATTTAATGGTTTACAAAATGCGCAATGGATGTATGCAATAAATAGTGGAGCTCATGCTAACCCTACTTATGCAGGAGACACTATTTATGCTTATACTGAAATTATTGAAACAATTGAAGTAAATAGAGAAGATATTGGATTATTAAGACTTAGAACAGTTGGAATTAAAAACCAAACTGCTAAAGAGATTGAAAATCCAAAAGGTGAAGATGGTAAATATTTACCAAATGTTGTACTTGATTTAGATTACACTGTTGTAATCCCAAAAAAAGTTACTGAAAAAAAATAAAACAAAAAAAATTTAATTTAACAAAAAGGAAAAAACATGACACACCCAAGTGAAGCACTATTCGGTTCTGGAGACAACTTACCAATTATTCCATCTTGTGAGCATTTTGCAGGTAGCGAAAAGCTAATCTTAAAAGGTTTTGAGATGCAAAAAAAATTAGGACCTGTTTTTGATATTACTTGTGACTGCGAAGATGGAGCTGAAACTGGTAAAGAAGTTGCACATGCTGAAATGATTGTAAGAGTTGTTAATTCTGATGCAAATCCTTATGGAATGGCTGGAACAAGAATTCACGATTTTGACCATCCAGATTGGAGACAAGATATTGATATTTTAGTACCAGGTGCTGGAGAAAAATTAGCATATATTACTATTCCAAAATCAACTTCTTATGAAGATGCAAAAACTCAAGTTGAATATATCCAAGCAGTTGCTAAAAAAGCTGGAATTAAAAGAGAAATCCCAATTCACGTTTTAATTGAAACTCATGGTGCTTTAAGAGATGTTGAAAAAACTGCAACTTTACCTTGGGTACAAGTATTAGACTTTGGATTAATGGACTTCGTTTCTGGTTACCAAGGTGCAATTCCTGCTTCTTGTATGAGAAGTCCAGGTCAATTTGATCATAGATTAATTGCTGCTGCAAAAGCTAAAGTTGTTCAAGCTGCATTATCTAATCACATTATTCCTGCACACAATGTTACTTTAGATTTAAAAAACCCATACCAAACTTATAAAGATGCTGAAAAAGCAAGAAATGAGTTCGGATTCTTAAGAATGTGGTCAATTTATCCAACACAAGTACAAGCTATTGTTGATGCGATGAAACCAGACTTTACAGAACTTGAAGATGCTCAAAATATTTTATTAGCTGCTCAAGATGCTGAGTGGGGACCAATTCAATATGATGGTGAATTACACGATAGAGCAACATACAGATATTTCTGGGAATTAGTTCAAAGAGCAAAATTCTCTGGAACAAAATTACAAGACGAAGTAGAAAAAAGATTCTTCGCTTAATCCCTTTAACTTAAGACCAAAGGGTCTTAAGTTACTCTTCTAAATTTAAACTTTTTTCAAATGAGAAAAGTTCACACTTTTTTCAAATAAAATCTCTTTTATTTAAGATAAAAAAGATTTTTTTCATCTGTGCATTGGTATAATAATTGAATTTCTAAAGTAAAAAGGAAAAAAATGAAAGTAATAAAAGAACAAGATATTATAGATAGTATTGCTGATGCCTGTCAGTATATTTCATATTTTCACCCAGAAGATTTTGTAACAGGTATGGTTGAAGCTTATGAAGCTGAAAAATCAGAAGCTGCAAAAAATGCAATTGGTCAAATTTTAATAAACTCTAAAATGTGTGCAATGGGTCACAGACCTTTATGTCAAGATACAGGAAGTGTTAATATTTTTATCAAAGTTGGATTAAATGCTAAACTTGAATTAACAAAAGAATTAGTTGATGTATTAAATGAAGGTGTAGCAAAAGGTTATACTAATCCAGATAATACTTTAAGATATTCTGTTGTTTCTGATCCTGCTGGAAAAAGAACAAATACAAAAAACAATACACCAGCTGTTATTCATGTTACTGTTGATAATTCTGATGAATTAGATATTACAGTTGCTGCAAAAGGTGGTGGAAGTGAAAACAAATCTAAATTTGCAGTATTAAATCCATCTGATTCAATTTATGACTGGGTTATGGCAAATGTTAGAGAAATGGGTGCTGGTTGGTGTCCTCCTGGAATTTTAGGAATTGGTATTGGTGGAAATCCAGAAAAAGCTATGCTTTTAGCAAAAGAGTCTTTAATGGGTCATGTTGATATTCATGAATTAAAAGCTAGAGGTCCTCAAAATGCTTTAGAAGAATTAAGATTAAAATTATATGAAGATATCAACAAAGTTGGTATTGGAGCTCAAGGTCTTGGTGGATTAACTACTGTTTTAGATGTTAAAATTTTAGATTACCCATGTCATGCTGCATCTTTACCAGTTGCGATGATTCCAAACTGTGCTGCGACAAGACATATTCACTTTAAATTAAAAGGTGGAAATGGACCAGCAATATTTGAAAGACCTAATTTAGATATTTGGCCAGATATTGAATTACCAATGGATACAATTAAAAGAGTAAATATTGCAGATTTAACAAAAGAGAACTTATCTCAATTTAAATCAGGAGATACTTTATTACTTTCAGGAAAAATTTTAACAGCTAGAGATGCTGCTCACAAAAAAATTGTTGAGTACAAACAAGCTGGTAAACCACTTCCAAATGGTGTTGATTTAAAAGATAGATTCATCTATTATGTTGGACCTGTTGATCCAGTTAGAGATGAAGCAGTAGGACCTGCGGGACCAACTACATCTACTAGAATGGATAAATTTACAAAAGACATGATGGAAATTGGTATCATGGGAATGATTGGAAAAGCTGAAAGAAAACAACCAACAATTGATTTAATTAAAGAATACAAATCTATTTATTTAATTGCAACTGGTGGAGCTGCTTATTTAATTTCTCAATCAATCAAATCTGCAAAAGTTCTTGCTTTTGAAGAAATCGGTATGGAAGCTATCTATGAATTTGAAGTAAAAGATATGCCTGTAACTGTTGCTGTTGATACAGAAGGTACTTCTATTCACACAACTGGTCCAGCTAAATGGAGAACTATTTAATTATAAAAGGCTTTTGCCTTTTATAATTATAATTCCAACTTATAAATTTATACTCTTCTCTTACCTAAAATAATTCTTATACCGACAAACTAGATTCAATTTTTGACTTAAAGAAGATAAAATATTTGTTATTATTTACATAATAGATAATAATATAGGAAAATTAAAATGTTATTAGATGATTTAAAAGATTATTTAGGTTTTGCTGTTGCTGGAAATTTTGCTAATCACTTAGGTGAAGCTGGAGAAGCAGATGAATTTTCAGTAATCAAAACAGAAGAAAAAGATGCACCAAAAGGTATGTTTCCTTTTTATATAAAAGGTCATAATAGCTTTTTAGGAACTTATCCAATTTGTGATGAAATAATTTTAACACATGGAAGAGATAATGATAAAATTCAAGTTGAAGCTGAAGTTGCTTTGATTTGTGATTTTGTATATGAGAATGACAAAGTAATTGATATAATACCAAGATATTTTAGCGCTTTTAATGACTGTTCACTTAGATTTCAAGATGGTAATAAATTAAGCACAAAGAAAAATTGGGGAACAAATACAAAAGGTATTTCTCAAGATATTATAGAAATTGATAACTTTACAGAAAAAGGTATTTTAAGTAAATATCATATCTCTTCATTTATCAAAAGAGATGGAATTGTATATGATTATGGAACAACAAGTGC
>JAQUIV010000114.1 GCA_028681275.1 Aliarcobacter sp. | reverse complement strand
GGAATTTCAAATGCAATTTCTATTTCAAATGACTCTTCAATTAAAAATTCATTGAGTTCAAATGACAGACAAATAGCAATTAATGCATTAGCTACACTTTCTGATAATATGAAAAAACATACACCTTTTCAGAATATTCAGATTCACATTCACACAAAAGACAATCACTCTTTTTTAAGATCATGGAAACCAGAGAAATTTGGTGATGATTTAAGTTCTTTTAGACCAAGTGTTGTAAAAGTAAATAGTGAAAAAACAGCTGTTAATACTTTTGAAGTTGGAGATGCTGGATTAACTATTCGATCAGTTGTTCCAATATTTGATGACAAACAAAAACATGTAGGTTCTATGGAATTTATGCAAGGAATAAATTCTGTTGCAACTTCATTTGATGAACAAGGTAAAGCTTTTTTACTTTTAATGGATAGTAAATTAGCAGTTTCTGAAGTAAAAGCAGAAAACAAATTAAATGATTATTTAATCTCTCAAAAATCTATTAATAAAGAGTTTTTAGAAGATAGTAAAAAAATAGATTTTAATAAATTATTTAATGACAAATATTTAATGTCAGAAAAATATTTTTATACATATATGGACATAGTTGATTTTAACGGTAAAAAACTTGGAATTACACTAACAGCAGAACCAAAAGAAAGCGTTCAAATAGCTATTGATCATGCTTCATATATTATTTGGGTTGCTTTAATCATTTTAGTATTTGCACTTTTAATAACAATGTTAATATCTTTATTAAATATGAAAAATAACATATTATCTCCAATATTAAATCTTAAAAACTCAATAGATGCTATTAGTTTAAATAATTCTTCTGAAAGTACAAGAATAAATGTAAAATCAAATGATGAAATAGGTGATGTTGTACATAGCTTTAATAACTATTTAGATTCAATAGAAAAAGGTTTACAACAAGATCATATTGTAATTGAAGAATCAAGACAAATAATTGCAAAAGTAAATGCTGGATTATTAAATGATAGAATTAAAGGTCATGCTCATTCAGAAGGTGTAGAATCTTTAGTAAAAGAGATTAATAATATGATTGATAGAATGCAAAAAAATCTTACTATTTTAAGTGAGTCTTTGGTTGCTTTATCAAATGCAAAATATGATTATCAAATTCCTCATATTGAAAATTTAACAGGAATGGTAGCTTCTTTATTAAGTGGTACAAAAGTAACTCAATCTTCAATTAATGAAATTATGTGTTTAATTGAAAAATCAAATAATGAATTAGAATTAAGTGCAAGTGAATTAGAAAATGCATCTAAAAAATTAAGTAATTCATCTAATATCCAAGCAGCATCTCTTGAAGAAACAGCAGCCGCAATTGAAGAGATTTCAGCAACAGTTTCAAGAAGTAGTGAAAATGCAGTTCAAATGGCTTTATATGCAACAAATGTTACAAAATCAAGTAATACTGGAAAAGATTTAGCACAAAAAACAGCAGTTTCAATGGAAGAGATAAATAATCAAGTAATTGCTATAAACGAGGCAATTTCTGTAATTGACCAAATAGCATTTCAAACAAATATTCTTTCTTTAAATGCAGCCGTTGAAGCGGCAACTGCTGGAGAAGCTGGAAAAGGATTTGCGGTTGTTGCAGCAGAAGTAAGAAATCTGGCAAGTAGAAGTGCCGATGCAGCAAATGAGATAAAAACAATAGTTTCAAATGCAACAGTAAAAGCAAAAGAGGGGAAAGATATTACTTCAAAAATGATTGAAGGTTATAATGAATTAAATGAAAATATTGTTATAACAACAAAATTAATTGAAGATGTTGCAACGGCTTCAAAAGAGCAACAAAGAGCAATGGCACAAATTAATGATACAGTTAATTCACTTGACCAAGCAACACAACAAAATGCCGCATTAGCTGCAACAATTAATGATATGGCATCTAAAACATCAAATTTAGTAACACATTTACAAAGTACAATAAATCAAACAAGTTTTGATAGAAATGCTCATAAAAGAGTTTGTGATACAAATTTAATTATTGATATAAATAGATTAAAATCAGACCATATTAACTTCAAAAACACAAATTTTGCCCAATGTAAAGAAGGGTTCAAATTTACAGTTAAAAATGACCATGAGTGTAATTTAGGAAAATGGATAGATTCAAATGAAGATAAACATTTTGCAAAAACAAAAGAGTGGAATGATTTAAAAACTGCTCACAAAAAAGTGCATGATTTGGTTCAACAAACAGTTTATTTATATGCAGATAAAAGTGAAAATGCTCCAATATTTGCTACAACAAAAGAGATTGAAGAGAATATTGAAATAGTATTTGATTTATTAAATAAAATTAGAGAAATTAATTGTTCTAATTAAAACTAATTTGATTTAAATCATTTGTAGTCGAAAAAATATTAACTATACTGTTGATTATTTTTAAGGGCTACTTATGTTTAATTGGATTTTTAAAAAGAATAGTAAAAGAATAATAAGAGAAAAAACTTTTGTTTGTAAACACTGCAAATATACTTGTGAAGGGTGTGATACTAGGTTTTGTTACTCTTGTTATTCTAATTTAGGAAATCCTTGTCCTAGATGTGGAAAAACTAATTTATATTCATTAAAGTAACTAAACTCATCTCTTTAAATAATCCTACTTTTTATATATTTATGACTTAGGTCATATAATTTATTAATAATATAAATTAAAATACGTAAGTAGAAATAGACTTGAAAGAAGAAAGAATGATGATGATTGTTGAATTTTTCGGACCAATCATAAAAACATACGAAGGTTAAATGTGAATATACAAGAAACCATCAAAAAAATAAGTTTTTTTAATAACTTAGATGATGAACAAATAGAGTTAATTGCTTCCATTTCCAATGTATCTAAACATTCTAATAAATCCATTTTATATTATGAAAGCGATATAAGCAAAAGTTTGCTTTTTTTGGTTGAAGGACTTATTAAAATTTATAAAGTTGATAAATTTGATAATGAGATATTTTTATACCATATTTATAAAAATTCCATGATTAGTGAACTTAGTTCTACAACAAATAGCGATATTTATTGTTTTTCAAATGCAGAATTTACGGAAGATTCTATAATTTTGTCAGTAAATTTTGAAAAATTCAAAGAGTTATTTTTATCAAAAAATATTTTAACTATGGAATTATTAGAGATTCTTCTTAAAAAAACTCATCAATTACAATGTATTGTAAATAGGGAATTAGTTTTTGATGCAACAGCAAAAGTTGCATTTATGTTAACTCAAGATTTAGCGATGTTTAACAAATTAAAACGTCAAGAAGTATCTTTTATGTTGCATATTCAACCTGAAACTTTATCAAGAGTTCTAAAAAGATTAACTAGAAATGGAACTATTAGTATTGAAAATGGCGAAGTAATAATTGAAAATAAAGAAGATTTAATATCTATTTTTAAAGGAGTAGGTGTATGAAACAAAATACAATAAGCACTAAAATAAGGTTTATAGGAATTTTATTTATTGTTTTAATGACAAGTATTATCGTTACTACCATATATTTAAATGAAAAAAATAAAAAAGATGCTTTGATTATAAATATCGCAGGAAAACAAAGGATGTTAACTCAAAATATTTCTAAAAATATTTTTTATTTATATCATAATAGCAATTCATCATATTCTGAGCTTGATAGTTCAACAATAGAATTTATCTATAATTTAAATTCTCTAAAAGATGGAAATACTCTAACTGAGATTTCAAAAGCTCCAACCGATGAAATAGCAAAACAACTATCTAAAGTAGAAGTTTTATGGAATGATTTTCATAAAAATATAAATGAATTCAAAAAACTTGCACAAAATAAAGATAATGATGGTAATTTAAAAGATATTGTAAATTATATTTATAATACAAATACAATTTTACTTAAAGAAGTGGATGCTTTAGTATCAATGTATACAACTCATACAGAACAAAAAAGTGATTATCTAAGATATATTCAATATATTTTTGCATTAATTATTATATTTCTAATAATTTATAGTTTCTTACAATTAAAATCAATGGAAGAAAATGCAAAAAAATTCCTTGAAGAATCTAAAAAAATTATGGAAAATGATAATAATGAACTTTTAGTTCCTATAAAAATTGAAGCAGAAAAAGAGATAGTTGAAGCAACAGATACAATAAATTGTTTTATAGATAAGATTAATTCTGCAATGACTTATTCAGCAAATGCAATTGAACAATCAAAAAATGCATCAATAAAATTAGAAGAAATTACAGATGAATTTGACAAGGTAATAGATGAACTAACAAACTCAGCTGATATTTCAAAACAACTCTATAAAAGTGAAGATATAGTAATTCAATCCCAAGAAAACCTGATGAATTCTACAAAAAAACTTCAAGAATTAAAAAATGAATTAGATAAACTTCTAAATTCTTGTAAGGCAAAGTAGCCTTTTTTTGTAAGAACTCCCCAAACTAAAAATATAGTTTGGGGATAGTTTTATAGATTTTTTAGTTAATAATAACTAATCTCCAAAACTAGCAAAAGCACCTTCAACACTTGGAACGGTTTTGTAGTGTGTTTTTGTTAGTCTTACATTTCTTGTTTTAAGATCACATATTGCAATTCTAAAATTAGAACCCATAAATGGTTCTACAACACAAATAATTTTATCTTCAATCTGTCTCGTTACATAAATAGTACCTTGCAGATTTGTAAAAAAATACTTTGGATAACTTAATGGAGTTATTTCAACAATGTCTATGGCTTCTTGATTTTCAAGAGTTTGTACTATATCCATAGCATCTTCATAACTCTCAAATTGAATACACCAGTCATCAAAATTTTTATTAAAATTTTGTAAATCTTCATCCAAAAAACCACCTGCTAAAGACTGTAAAGCAAAAATAGACACAAAATACCTTTAAATATATAATAGTTTAAAAACGGATTCTAACATATTTAACTTTTACATTTATGAATGATTAACATCATCTTTACACTTAAGAGTGTAAAATGAATCTAAATGTTAAAGATATGGAGTTATTGGGTGCAAATAAGAGTCTATTATGA
>JAQUIV010000113.1 GCA_028681275.1 Aliarcobacter sp. | reverse complement strand
ACATGTTTAATATTTCTTCTTTTTTCTAATTTAACGGTTACTAATCTTTGATTTATTTCAATTTGAAAGCTCAAACTTTTCCTTAAGTAATTATTTGGTAAAATCCGGCACTATTATATCAAAAATATAATGTTAATTTTATTGAGGGAAATGCTAATGAAAATTGCAAACAGAATGGAAACTCTGTCTCCATCGGTTACTATGGCAATTACTGCCTTAGGTAGAGAGCTTAAAGCTCAAGGTAAAGATATACTAAGTTTTAGTGCAGGTGAACCTGACTTTGATACTCCAGAAATTATTAAACAAGCTGCTATTAAAGCTATTAATGATGGACATACTAAATATACAGCAGTTGAGGGTATTATCGCTACCAAGCAAGCAATTATTAACAAATTAAAAAAAGACCACGGTTTAGAATATAAATTAGATGGTATTGTTATAAGTAATGGTGCAAAACATTCATTATTTAACCTATTTCAAGTATTAATTGAAAATGGTGATGAAGTTATTATTCCAGCACCTTATTGGGTTACATATCCTGAACAAGTAAAATTTTCAGATGGTGTTCCTGTATTTATTGAAACTGATGATTCAACAGATTTCAAAATTACACCAGCTCAATTAAAAGCTGCGATTACACCAAAAACTAAAGTATTACTTTTAAATACTCCATCAAATCCAACTGGTTCTGTTTATTCAAAAGAAGAACTATTAGCTTTAGGAGAAGTTTTAAAAGGTACAGATATTATTGTATTTTCTGATGAAATGTACGAAAAAATCATGTACAACGGTAAAAAATTCACAGCAGCTGCTCAAGTTTCTGAAGATATGTTCAAAAGAACAGTTACTATAAATGGTTTAAGTAAAGCAGTAGCAATGACAGGATGGAGATTTGGATATATTGCAACTCCTGATGCTGCATTAGCAAAAGCTTTAACAAAACTTCAAGGTCAAGTAACATCAAATATAAACACTATGACTCAATATGCAGCAATTCCTGCTTTAGAGGGTGATGCTGATGAAACTATTGAAATGATGAGAGTTGAATTTGAAAAAAGAAAAAATATTGCAGTTAAATCATTTAATGAAATAAAAGGTTTATCTACAATCGACCCTGATGGTGCATTTTATCTTTTTGTAAATATTCAAGAAGTAACAAATGATTCTATGAAATTCTGCGCTGACTTATTAGAGCAAAAAGGTGTAGCATTAGTTCCAGGACTTGCTTTTGGAACTGAAGGTTATGTTAGATTCTCTTTTGCTACTGATTTAGCAACTATTCAAGAGGGAATCAAAAGAATTAAAGAGTTTGTAGAAAACAAATAATGACCCCACAAAAAAAAGCTACCGTTGTTTCATCTAGTGTTGCAGCGGTACTTACACTAATAAAACTTGTAATTGGATTTGCAAGTGGTTCAGTAGCAGTTCTTGCATCTGCTATTGATTCTGTTTTAGATATGTTTGTATCTATTTTTAACTACTTTGCCATTTCAAACTCAGAAAAACCAGCAGATAATACTTTTAACTACGGAAGAGGAAAAATTGAAGCCTTAGCTTCTGTAATTGAGGGAACAATTATTACTATTTCTGGTCTTTTTTTACTTTATCAGGCTGTAAAAAAAGCTCTAAGTGGTGAAGTTTCTCAACTACTTGAAACTTCAATAGTTGTAATGCTTATATCTTTAATTATTACTATTTCTTTAGTTATTTATTTAAATTATGTTGCTAAAAAAACTAATTCTATGGTTATTAAAGCCGATGCACTTCATTATAAAACGGACGTATTTAGTAATGGTGCTGTTTTAATCTCTTTAATTCTTGTAAGTCTTACAGGTTATGAAATCATTGATGTATTTGTTGGTGGTGGAATTGCTTTATATATTATCTATTCTGCTTATGAACTTATTCATGATGGAGTTTTAGTTTTATTAGATAGATCTGTTGATGAAGAGATAGTTTCTAAAATAAAAGAGATTATTGAACAAAATGATAAAGTAAATACATATCATTTATTAAAAACAAGAGAAGCTGCAAATCAAACTTTTGTTGAAGTTCATTTAGTTTTTAATTGTTTAATTACACTTATGGAAGCTCATAAAGCTAGTGATTCTATTGAACATAAAATACAAAAGCTAGATAAGAATAGAGATTGGATTATAAATATTCATATGGATCCATATGATGATTCTAAAGCTAATGATGCAAATCACTAAATAAAAAGAGAGTCTTAATTAGACTCCCCTTTTAAACTATTAATTTTTTCATCAATTAAAGCCAAAGTTCTTTCTTGTGTTTTATATGAAATTTCAGGAAGTTCTCCACCAAACATCTTTTTAGCTTCTTCAAATCCTTGAACAATCCCTTCTCTTCCTTTTTGTAGAAGTTCTAAATCATCACCTGCAAAACTAAACACAAAATTAGCAACTCTATCTGAAGTTTGAGTTACTCCAAAAAATCCATCTTCACTTACAAGTTCTTTTGCTTCATCAGGAGTTAATTCAGTAATTGGTTTTCCCTCATAACCTATGTTTTTAAGACTCATTCCACTTGAACTCTCTTTACCACTTAAAAAGTCTAAAACATCTTGTTGTTCAGTTGTTAAACCAGCCTGAGTTAAAGTATTTCCTTGTGTTATAGATGAAGCATTCATTGCCATAAGTATATATTGAGCATTCATTGAAATAGCAACACTCACCGCTGATTCATTTATTGTCTTCTCTAAAGATTTCTCTTGTGATTTTTGTTCAACATTTTTATCATTTTGATTATTTGCATTTACACCTTGATTTTGTTTAAATGCACTAAGAGCTGCGTTTGTACTATTTTGAACTTGCATAGAAAACTCCTTGTTTTTTTAAATTATACATTTCTTAAAATTAATTTAAACTTATTTGTAAATTTTACTGAAAGTAAATATTAACCGATTTTTAGGTATATTAATAAATAAACTAATAAAAATAAATCTAAAATTTAATGGAAGAATTAAAAATAAATGGCACTAATAGACCTTCAAAACATTTCAAAACAATATGACACAAAAGTGATTTTAAAAGATGTAAACTTTACTTTAAATCACGGACAAAGAATTGCAGTAATTGGTCAAAATGGACAAGGTAAATCTACACTTTTTAAAGTAATTATGAAACAAACAGAACCTGATAGTGGTGAAATGGCTATTGATAAATCTTTAAAAATCGAAATGCTTGACCAACAACCAAAATTCAAAGCAAATCTAAATGTAAGAGATGCAATAGAAAACCAACTAGCAGAGTTAAAACAAGCCAAAACCGAATACGAAGAACTTACAAATCGTTTAACAACAGATTATGAAAATGAAGATTTAATACGAAGACAAAGCGAACTTGCCACTTTTATTGACTTTCATAATGCTTGGGATTTAGACAGTATGATTGAACGAGTTTTAGTGGAATTTCAACTAAAGCAGTATGAATTCAAAGATGTAAATCTTTTAAGTGGAGGAGAGCAAAGAAGAGTTAGTCTTGCAGGATTATTACTTAAAAAACCAGATGTTTTACTTTTGGATGAGCCTACAAATCACCTTGATGTTTATATGGTTGAATTTTTAGAACAACTACTTTTAAAAAACAACTTTACCCTACTTTTTATCTCTCACGATAGATATTTTATTGATAATATTGCAACTAGTGTTGTTGAAATTGATGGTGGAGTTTTAAGAAAGTTTAATGGTGGTTACTCTTCATATTTAGAACAAAAAGAACAACTTTTAGAAAATATGCAAAAAGAACATGAAAATCTAATCCGACTTGTAAAACGAGAAGCCCATTGGATGCAACATGGAGTAACGGCAAGAAGAAAAAGAAATGAAAGAAGAAAATCTGAATATTTTGATTTAAAACAAAAAGCAAGGTCAAATCCAGCTGCTATTAGAAAAATGTCTTTAGAACTTCAAAGGGAACAAAAATCTTTTAACACTGAAGAAAAACAACAAAATAAAAGAAAAATGCTTTATGAATTAGATGATGTTTATAAATCATTAGGTGACAAAGAGTTAATCAAAGATTTTACAACTAGGATTTTACAAAAAGATACTATTGCTATTGTGGGACCTAACGGAAGTGGAAAATCAACTCTACTTAAAATTTTCATGGAAAAGATGAAAATAGACAAAGGAACATTTAAAAAAGGCGATTTTGCAATAGGATATTTTGACCAACAAAGGGAATCTTTAGACGATGAAAAAAATCTTTTAGAGACTTTTTGTCCAAATGGAGGAGATAGAGTTGTCCTTCAAGATGGCAGAAACATGCACGTTTTTGGATACTTAAAAAACTTTTTATTTCCAAGGGAATATCTTGATAAAAAAGTTGGTGTTTTAAGTGGTGGTGAAAAAAACAGAGTTGCCCTTGCCCTACTTTTTACAAAAAAAGTTGATTGTTTAATCCTAGATGAGCCAACAAATGACTTAGATATTCCAACAATTAATATTTTAGAAGAGTATTTACAAAACTTCCAAGGTGCTTTAATTTTTGTATCTCACGATAGATATTTTGTTGATAAGATTGCTAAAAAACTTTTCGTATTCCAAGGAAATGGTCATATTATGGAGAGTTTCCAACCATATAGTGAATACTTAGAAATTGAAAAAGAGTTAAGAGAACTAGAAACTCTTGAAAGTGAAATGGCAAAAGAAGCAACAGCTGAAAAAATTGCACCAACTGTTAAAAAACAGACAAAATTATCATATAAAGACCAAAGAGAATATGATATGTTACCAAAAGAGCTTGAAGATTTAGAACTAAAACTTGAAGAGATAAATGCTTGTTTAATGAATCCAAAATGTTATGAACAAAAGGGAATTGTTGCAATGTCTAAAGAACTTGAAGAGACAAAAGAGATTTATGAGCAAAAAGTAGAAAGATTTTTAGAACTAGAAGAGTTAATAGAAAGCTTTAATTCGTAAAAAGATATAATTAAATAAATTAATAACAACTATAAGGATTTGTATGAGTTTAAAAGAACAATTAAAAGAAGATTTAAAAACTGCAATGAGAGATAAAGATGTAGTAAAAAGAGACTCTATTAGAGCAATTAATACTATGATTAAACAAATTGAAGTTGATGAAAGAAAAGA
>JAQUIV010000112.1 GCA_028681275.1 Aliarcobacter sp. | reverse complement strand
AAAAGTGGAGGAGGTAGTCGGACTCGAACCAACGCATGTCGGATTTGCAATCCGAGGCATTACCAGCTTTGCTATACCTCCAACAGAAATGTATAGTCTAAGAATATAAACCACTTATAAAATAGAATGTTTAGATGATTTATATAGAATAAAATGGCAGAGAGCAAGGGATTCGAACCCTCGGAGGCTTTCACCTCGCCGGTTTTCAAAACCGGTACAATCGACCAACTCTGTCAACTCTCTACTCATTAATATGGTGCGAATGATCGGAATCGAACCGATACTCCCAAACGGGAATTGGATTTTAAGTCCAACGCGTCTACCTGTTCCGCCACACTCGCTTTTATAGGTAAGCAATTTAAGTCTTTCACTCAAATTGGACTGGAATTATAATAGGTTTTTTTTTATTTGTCAAGATATTTTGTAAAGAATTTCAAAATTTTCAAATAATTATCTATTTTAATTAAAATTGAACAGCAATAAATGTATAATCTAGCCATATAATTTATGCATATTTAAAGGATTAAAATTGAGAAGTGATGAAGTAAAAAAAGGGTTTGATAGAACACCTCATAGATCATTATTAAGAGCAACTGGACTTAAAGATGAAGATTTTGATAAACCATTTATTGGTGTTGCCAACTCTTTTATTGAGTTAATTCCTGGACACTTTTTCTTAGATAAAGTAAGTGCCATAATAAAAGAAGAAATTAGAGCTAATGGATGTGTACCTTTTGAATTTAATACAATTGGTGTTGATGATGGAATTGCAATGGGACATGATGGGATGTTATTTTCACTTCCTTCAAGAGAATTAATTGCAAACTCTATTGAAACAGTTATGAATGCACATAAACTTGATGCAATGATTGCAATTCCAAACTGTGATAAAATCGTTCCAGGTATGATTATGGGAGCTTTAAGAGTTAATGTTCCAACTATTTTTGTTTCAGGTGGACCAATGGAAAAAGGTTACACAAAAGATGGAACTCCTATTGACTTAGCAACTGCATTTGAAGCTGTTGGGAAACATGAAGCTGGACAAATGAGTGATGAAGAGTTAAAAGATATTGAGTGTAACGCATGTCCAAGTGGTGGTTCATGTTCAGGAATGTTTACAGCAAACTCTATGAATACACTTATGGAAGCTATGGGAATTGCATTACCAGGAAATGGAACTATTTTAGCACTAACTCCTGAAAGAGAAGTTTTATATAGACAAGCAGCTAGAAGAATTTGTGAAATTGCACTTGATGCACAAGCAAGAGAAAAATATAAATTAAAAAATATTTTAAATGAAAATGCAGTTAGAAATGCTTTTGCTGTTGATATGGCAATGGGTGGAAGTTCAAATACTGTTTTACATATGTTAGCAATCGCAAGAGAAGCAAATGTTAATTTTAACCTTGAAGATATTAATAAAATTTCTAAAAGAGTTTCTCATATTGCAAAAATTTCTCCATCTTTATCAACTGTTCACATGGAAGATATTAATAAAGCTGGTGGTGTAAATGCTGTTATGAAAGAGATGACAAAAAGAGGTGATGATATATTAGCTGATAACCTTACAATCTCTGGGGAAACTGTATTAGAAAAAATCAAAGATGCATATATCAAAGATACAAATATCATTCACACTATTGATAATCCATATTCACAAGTTGGTGGATTAGCAATTCTTTATGGTAACTTAGCTGAACAAGGTGCTGTTATTAAAACTGCTGGAATTACTGGTTCAAGAGTTTTCACAGGAAAAGCTGTTTGTTTTGATGGACAACCTGAAGCTATCAAAGGAATCGTTAGTGGTAAAGTAAAAGCTGGTGACGTTGTAGTTATCAGATACGAAGGTCCAAAAGGTGGTCCAGGAATGCAAGAGATGTTAGCTCCTACTTCTTTAATCATGGGAATGGGACTTGGAGACAAAGTTGCATTAATCACTGATGGAAGATTCTCAGGAGCTACAAGAGGAGCATCTATTGGACACGTTTCACCTGAAGCTGCTGAGGGTGGAATGATTGGATTATTAAAAGATGGTGATGAGATTCACATTGATGTTGACCAATATATTTTAAGTGTAAATCTTACATTTGAAGAGATTGCTCAAAGAAGAGATGAATTTGTTCCACTTAAAAAACCACTTAACTCTTCTTGGTTAGGTCAATATAGAGCTTTAGTTACAAATGCAAGTAGCGGAGCTGTTTTAAAGACTGATTTATAATAAATAGGCTTAAAAAGCCTATTTATTAACCGTACATTAACTATTGATTGGAAAATAGTTTACACTTATACTTCATAATGTCACTATAAAAATTAAAAAGAGGATATACAAAGTGAAGAAAAAACTTCTACTTATTTCTACATTAATTGCTACTCAATTGTTTTCAAAAACAATTGATTTTGAAATGATGGATTCAAATCCTACAAGAACTTCTCCAAACTCTACAAATGAAATTTTATCTTTTAACAATAGTATTAAAGATTCTGTACATTCGATTGTTAATATTTCTGCTAAAAGACACGTAAATGAGGGAGTTGAGAATATTCCTTTACAAATGTTTAACGATCCATTCTTTAAAAGATTTTTTGGAGATCAATTTGGAAATCAATTTAAACAAAATAGAGTTCAAAGATCACTTGGTTCTGGTGTTATTATCTCAAAAGATGGATATATAGTTACAAATAATCATGTTATTGAAAATGCTGAAGAAATTACGGTAACAATTGGTGATGAAACAACTGAATACAATGCAAAATTAGTAGGTCGTGATGCGGATAGTGATATTGCCGTTATTAAAATAGATACTAATGTAAGTTTAAAACCTATCAAACTAGCTGATTCAAATACCCTATTAGTTGGTGATGTTATTTTTGCTATGGGAAATCCTTTTGGAATTGGAAGTACAGTAACACAAGGGATAATTTCAGCACTTAATAAAAACAAAGTTGGAATTAATAGATATGAAAACTATATTCAAACTGATGCTTCTATAAATCCTGGAAATTCTGGTGGTGCTTTAGTTGATTCAAGGGGTGCATTAATTGGTATTAATACTGCAATCATCTCTAAAAGTGGCGGAAATAATGGTATTGGATTTGCAATTCCAGTTGCTATGGTAAAAGATGTTGTTCAAAAACTTGTAGCTGATGGGAAAGTAACAAGGGGTTACTTAGGAGTTGCAATTGCGGATTTAGATAATGAATTTGCAAAAGTTTACAAAAGAAAAGAAGGTGCTTTAGTTTTAGATATTTCAGCAGAAACTCCAGCTGCAAAAGGTGGTCTAAAAAGAGGTGACTTAATTTATGCAATAAATGGAAAAGCTATAAAAGATAAAGCTTCTTTACAAAATACAATTGCTGCCTTTAAACCTGATGAAAAAGTAAAAATCCAAGTGGAAAGAGATGGCAAAGATATTGATTTAAATATCGTTTTAGGAGATAGAACTACTTTATTAGATACAACTCCAACTCAAGTAAATAACAATATTTTCCTTGGTGGTTTAAAATTAAGCGTTATTGATAGTGAAATACAAAAACAATTTAGATTATCATCAGATGCAAGTGGAATATTAATTTCAGATGTTGAAATAAAATCTAAAGCTGAAAAAGCAGGTTTCCAAGCTGGAGATATTATTGTTCAAATAGAAGATGTTGAAATTAAAAACTTTGCAAATATTGAAGCTGCATTAAAAAAATATGATAATAGATATAAAAGAGTTTATGTGAATAGATATGGACAAACTATTCTATTTATCATTCAATAAAGGATAACCAATTATTAAAGTACTTATGATAGAAGATGATTTAGAATTAGCTCAAATCATCACCGATTATTTAAAATCGTTTGACATAGAAGTAATAAACACTGATAGCCCATACAATGGGTTATCAATGCTTAGTGTACATAAAGATTATCAACTTATTATTTTAGATTTAACTCTTCCTGAAATTGATGGTTTAGAGTTAATTCCAAAAATTAGAGAAAAATCTGATATTCCAATAATTATTAGTTCTGCCAGAGATGATATTTTGGACAAAGTTATGGGATTAGAAAGAGGTGCTGATGATTATCTTCCAAAACCATATAATCCAAGAGAACTTCAAGCTAGAATCAAAACTATTTTAAAAAGAGTTGATTCAAGTGGTGAAGCTAAAAAATCTGAACAAAACTCACTTTTTGAAGTAAGAGAAGATGATATGCAGATTTTATTTCAAGGTGTTGCACTTACTCTAACACTTGCTGAATATGATATTTTAAAACTATTAATTCAAAGAAATCATGGAGTTGTTGCAAGGGAAGATTTTATTTATGCAAGTGACAATATTGAAGATGATTCATCACTAAAAAATATTGATGTAATTATTTCAAGAATTAGAACAAAACTGGCAAAAATAGATGAAAACAACACTCATATTAAATCAGTAAGAGGTATTGGGTATCAACTAATATGATAAAAAATATCTCTATTTCTACTTTTGTAAATATAATATTTTCATTAGCTTTTATCTCTATTTTTATAACATTTGCAATGTTTTTAAATTATGACCAAGAGAAACATGAAATATCTTTACAAAATAGATATGAGTTAGTTGCTGAAAACTTTTTAAGCACTTTCCAAAACCAACCAACAACAGAATCTTTATTAACTCTTTTTAGAAAATTTAAAGTAAAACCTATTGAAGAGAGAGAAAAAAAATTAGAGATTATAAAAAATGCTCAAGAACTAACAATAACTCAAAACTATTTAGGAACTTATCGACTTTATAAATATAATGATGATTATTTTATCTATGTACAACAACATGGTTATAATCTTATGTTAAAAGATGCTGATCATCATAATTACAGTATTGCATTTATTATTGCTGGATTTATAGTTTCACTTTTGACTTTTTTATTTTTATATGAGATTTTAAAAAGAAAACTAAAACCTCTTAAACTTTTAAATAAACAACTAATTGAATTTTCAAATGGAAATAAAGATATTAAACTAAACTATACAAGTACAGATGAAGTGGGAACTATTGCAAAAAGTTTTAATGAAGCAATAAATATCATAAATAATCAATCAAAATCAAAAGATTTATTTATGAGAAATATGATGCATGAGCTTAAAACTCCAATTACAAA
>JAQUIV010000111.1 GCA_028681275.1 Aliarcobacter sp. | reverse complement strand
TGGCGGACAGTGAGGGATTTGAACCCTCGGTACCGTTACCAGTACGTCTCCTTAGCAGGGAGGTGGTTTCAGCCAGCTCACCCAACTGTCCGCTGTTTCCATAATCTTAACTTCTTAAAATCAGGATGGAAATTATAATACTACATCACTTAAAACATACTTAAAAGAAAAAAGATATTAAATATTTTCTAATATCTTTTTTACTACATTTTTTGGATTTTCAGATTTATATATTGGTCTTCCAACAACTATAAAATCTACTAAATTCTCTTTTGCAAATGGAATATCAGCTACTCTTTTTTGGTCACCACTATCTTCACCAAAAGGACGAATACCTGGACATAAAGTAATAAACTCTTTTGAAGTATTATTTTTAATATCTAAACTCTCATAAGCTGAACAAACAACACCATCAACACCAGATACATATGTATCTTTTGCAAACTGTGTTGCTTTTGTATTTATATCTTCATTGTAAATTGCTTTAAAACTATCATTATCAAAAGATGTAAGTGCAGTTACGGCTAATACTAAAGGTTTATTTGGAATATCTTTGATTCTCTCCATAACTGTTTTCATAGCTTCAACACCCGAACTTGCATGAACATTAAACATATCTACAAGTCCAAAATTAGCTATTTCTTCTGCTGCATCTGCCATTGTATTGGGAATGTCATAAAGTTTTAAATCTAAAAATATTTTAAAATTTGGATTAATTGCTTTTAAATCTTCTAAAAACTTTTTTCCATCTCTAATGTAAGATCTAAAACCAACTTTTAACCAAACATCAAAATCTTTTATTTGCTCTACTAATTCTAAATTCTCTTTAGCAGTTGATAAATCTAAAGATATACATAATTTCATAGCATTACTCATAATTTAAGCCTTTACAATCTTATCAAGTAATCCATTTACAAACTTTGGAGCTCCATCACTTGCTAATCTTTTTGATAATTCAATAGCTTCGTTTATAACTATTGCTTTTTGTAAATCTTCAAATAAAATTTCATAAACAGCTAATCTTAAAATAGATTTTTCAACCGAACCAATATCTTCTAAAGTTCCTTGATTTAAGTGAGTAATAATCTCTTTATCAATATTTTCTAAATTTGCTACTGTTCCATTAAAAAGTTTTAAAGCAAACTCTTTTTGTTGATTTCTAATTTTTTTATCTTCTAAAATTTCATCTACAAATTTTACAATACCTTCATTACCTAAATCATAAGCATATAATAAACCAATTACAGACTCTCTAGCTTGTGTTCTAGTTGCCAAAATTATTTCCCCATTTCGCTATATAAATCTAGCATTTCAATAATAGTAACCATGGCTTCTGCACCTTTATTACCAACTTTTGAACCAGCTCTTTCTATTGCTTGCTCAATTGTATCAGTTGTTAAAACACCATTTGATACAGGTTTTCCATGTTTAATTCCAACTGTTGCTATACCTTTTGTAGCTTCTGCTGAAATATAATCAAAATGTGGAGTTGCTCCTCTGATTACTGCACCAACACAACAAACGGCATCATATTTTCCACTTGATAATGCTTTTTCTAAAGCAAAAGGAATTTCAAAAGCACCTGGTACTAATATTAAATCTAAATTATCTTCATTTCCACCATGTCTTTTAAAGGCATCTTTAGCACCCTCAACTAATCTATCAGTTATAATATGATTAAATCTTCCATTTATAATAGCAACTTTTTCGTTACCTTTTAATCTTAAATTACCTTCAATAATTTTCATTTATTTCTCCAAAAATATGTAGTGTAAGGATTAATTATATCCTAAAGCGTCTTGTATTGCAAAAATGTCGCTAACTGTTTTATATAAATCTTCAATTTTAAGCATATTTGGTCCATCGCTTTTTGCAACTGATGGATCAATATGTGTTTCAAAGAAAAATCCATCAACACCAACAGCAGCAGCTGCTTTTGCCATATATGGAACAAATGCTGAGTTCCCACCTGTTGTTCCACCAGTGCTTGGAATTTGAACTGAGTGTGTTGCATCAAAGATAACTGGTGCGTATTGTTTTAATAAAAGTAGATTTCTCATATCAACAACTAAAGCACCATATCCAAAAGTATTTCCTCTTTCACAAAGCCAAACTCCAGCTTTTTCTGAATTTTCATAATTTACTTCAAAAATTCCTCTTGTATTTAGAATTTTTTCAACGGGATGTTTCATCGCATCTGCTGCTAAAAACTGCCCTTTTTTGATATTTATAATTGCAGGTGTTTTAGCAGCTGCAACTAATAAATCAGTTTGTCTACATAAAAATGCAGGAATTTGTAAAATATCAATCACTTCACCAGCAGGTGCTGCTTGATATGATTCGTGAATATCAGTTACAACTCTATATCCAAACTGCTCTTTTATCTCTTGAAATATTTTTAATCCCTCATCAAGTCCTGGACCTCTAAATGAAGTTATACTTGTTCTATTTGCTTTATCAAATGAAGCTTTAAAATAAAAATCAACTCTTTTATCTTCACTTAATGGTTTTAATTTTTCAGCTATTCTCATAACTGTATCTCTATCTTCAAGTACACATGGTCCTGTTAAAATTTTCATTTAATTCCTTTTAAAAATTATTCTTTTTTCTTTGCCTGTTAATGCATAATAAAATTCGTAAGTATTTTGACAAATATATTCTATATCATTTTTTGCATGTTCATCACATGCTAATAAAATTTTATCACCTATTTTTATCTCTATTTCCCAAGAAGGAAGCAACATTATATCATTTTCTCGTTGAAGTAATAAAGGTACGATATTATTACTTTGAGAATTATTATGTAACGAAGTTGATAAAATTTTCAAATTTAACACATTTTTTTCACTTAAATGTTTATATATTTCAGGAGTATTTTCAAAATTAATTTCAATTTCCATCACTAAAGGATTTTCTCCAATTTCTTTTACTAATCTTGTTACTAACTTAGTTGCCCATTCATTGTTTTCTTTAATTATTGATTTTAAAAATTCATCACAAAGGGGATTCATTAAAGCATTTGTAATTTTATTTACTAAAATTTTTGATGGAGTGAAAATATGATTTACTTTTGCACTTCTAAATAAAAAATCATCAGCTAAATCATTCTCCCTTGCCATTGTTATAATATTTGGATTTAGTTTTCTAGCTGTTGCTAAAATCGATAAATTCGTTGTATCATCGTTTGTAGCAGCTATTATTACAACAGCATTTTTAATTCCAATATCTTCTAATAACTCCCTATCATCAGCATCTCCAAAAATCACATAATTTTTCTCATCTTTTGATAGTTCTTTATTTCTTTCTTTGTTTATTTCTATAAATTTAACTTCTACATTATTTTTATCTAATTTTTCAAAGATTTTAGCACCCATTCTTCCATAACCACAAATTACATATAAACCTTTTGGGAAAACTGGTAAATTTGCATTTAAATCATCTATTTTATATAACCATTTTTCAAGTTTAAATAGATTTGGAGCAGTTAATGCCATTTTTATTTCCGATGAAATAATAGAAAAAGGATTAACTATTATTTGAGCATCTAAATCTTTTAAATTTTCAGTTTGATTTATAGTTGTTGATTTTACAGCTACTTTCACATTTTTATTTAAAGTTTTTGCTATTAATGTAATTTTTAAATTTATAGCATCATCATCAAATAAAGATACTATTGCTTTACAATTTCTTTTTTTTAATCCAGCAGATTCTAATACTCGAACTGTAAAACTTTCACTAAATAAAACAGGAACTGTTGGAGTGAAATTTTCAAGCATTAATTTTTCTATTTTTAAACTATCTTTTTCAATAACAACAGCACGAATACCTTGTTCTATTGCTTTTATAATTATTTTTCTTGTTATTTGGTTGTAACCTAAAATAATAATAAATTTTTCATTTAGATTTTTTATCTGTTTTAAAAATCTTGCTCGTTCTAACTCTTGTAAAAAAAGTTTATCTTGAAGTAATGACACTAATGTTCCAATACTATAAAACCAACCTAAAACAGTTAAAAAAGTTGAAACAGTTACCCAAATTCTTTGAGGATAAGTAAAAGCATAGGGGATTTCACCAAATCCAATTGTAGTTGCTGTATAAGATACAAAATAAAATGCGTCAAACATGGTCATTTGATAAAAATTGCCACTTGAATCTTTTCCACCAATAAATAAAAACCCTATGATAGATATGGTATAAGTAACAATAATCACCAAAAAAGGCTTTCGCATTTTTTGTAAAATTATAAAAAGTGAACTATTTCTCAAAATAATACCTAACTATCTTTTTGATTTTAAAGTGTCACCAACATATAAAGCAACTGAAGTCAAATTAGCCAATAAAGCTCCACCTGATAAAGATACAACTGTTCCCATAACTTGTGCGTCCATTGTATATGCATAAGTACAAATAGTCCACACAGTAGCAGCTGCAATTAATTGAATATCAGCAACCAATGAAGTTGCAAGTAAAACTGAACCTAATTGAGTTTTATCACCTAATTTCAAGATTGTTGCGATTAGATTTATAACTATTGCTGCAAAAAGTTCATATTTACTATGGCTTTCCATATTATGCATATCACCATAAAAAAAACCAAAGTTTAAAGTCATCGCTAAGATGATGAAAAATCCCGATATTACCTTGTCTAAATTCATTCTATTCTCCTTTATTTTTACCTAAATCTAATTTTCTTCTAAATACCTCATCAATATCATCATGAACTCTTGAGTTTTTATCTAAAAAAAGTAATCTATTTTTATCTAATTGTTTTATATTTTTTAGTCCCATAATCGCCAATAAACCTTTTACATTTTTCAAAAGATTTTTATGATAATTTGCAACATAATTTGCATGTTTAAACACAAAATATTTTTTTCTTTTACTTTTTTCTTGAGTCGCAAGTCCAACTGGACATTGTCTTCCCGTTGTTCCTGAACAATATCTTGCTCGAATACATCCAGCACTCATCATAAATCCACGTGCTATTTGTAAAAAATCAGCTCCTAAACTCATAACTATTATTATATCATCAGGAGTTAAAATTTTTCCACTTGCAACTATTCGCACCTTATCTCTAATTCCATACTCTTTTAAAATTTTATCCACTAAATAAACAGAATCTCGTACATTTAA
>JAQUIV010000110.1 GCA_028681275.1 Aliarcobacter sp. | reverse complement strand
AAATATTGTAAATAATACTATCCATAATATAATTTGGTCTACTACTGCTTTTTTCATATTTGTATTATTCATATTTACCTAATTTAGATTGGATAAAAGATAAATCAACTTCATTTACAACACTTTGGTGAACATATCTTCCATCACAAGTTTTATACCACTCTTCTTGTTTTTCTATGTAAGGAATAATTATGTTTCTATATAAAAGTGATTTATCCAAAGAATCTTTTGAAGGAGTTGATCTAATGAAAAAACTATTTGCATTTCCTACAATAAATTTGTCTTTAATTTGTGAACAGATTTTATTTGTATCAACTGCTATTTCAACATTTTTGATTTTTGATTTCTCTTTATTTATATCATTTGCATAATCAATGGCAGCACTTTGTGTAAGAACAGTTACATCAGAACTATATAATCTATATTTATATTTTATAGCTCGGTCTTAATTTGAACTCTCTTTTGGAGTTGAAACTTGACTATTTGAAGCCATAGTTTTTATCTCATTTTTGATTTCTTCTTTAGTTTGTTCTGGATTGTTATCTTTTGTTTCATCATAAGCAATTTTTACCATCCAAAGTTGATTCCCTTTGTTATAGTTTTCTGTAAGTTTTAATAAAACATCCAAATCAATATCAAGTACAACTTCATCAGATTTAACTTCTTCTATCTCTTCAACAGTTTTTTTATCAACAACTTTTTTTACAGGTTGTTTTGTAATACTTAAAGATTCATGTTTACCATTTCTAATAAATCCTAAAACTTTTATGTTACTTGCTACATATTCAACGGCAAAGTTTTCAAATCTTCCTTTATTATCTGAAGTTCCTTCGGGATAAACAGAGATGATATTTATATATTCACCTTGAACTAAAGCATAATTTGGATTTTTGAATATCTCAAATTTCATATTGTAAGAACTTTTTTTAAAATCTAAAATCTTTTTTTCTTCTTTTACAATTTGAGTATCAAGTTTTTGTTTTAAGAAAATTTCATGTTTATAGATTTTTTCATTAGTATATTTACCAATAATTTCCTCTTTAGTTAATGGAGTATTTAAAACATACTCTTTTGCAATAGTTGTTTGAGCAAGATTTTCAATTGTCAAAAGAGTATCTTTTGGAATATCATCCTTTGCTATATAAATTGTAACTAATTCATTTTTAGCTTTTTGCGTTTGTTGATTTTTCTTAAAGAAAAACAAAGCTGCACCAATTGCTGAAAATAGAAGTGAAGCTAAGATTATAATAGCAATCAACTGCTTATTTATTTGCATAATTCATCCTTTTTAATTTATACTCCCACTGTTAAAGTGCCACCCATAATTGGGAATATTATGAAAGCCGCTAGAGCTGGTAAAACAAAAAGAAAAATAATTAACATTAAATACATATTTAAAGTATTTACCTTTCCTTTTATTTGATAAAATCTCTCTTTTCTCATCTCTTCAGATTGCATAGTAAAAATATTTTTTACTCCAATACCTGTTTCTTCACTAAGTATTAAAAAATCTACTATTTTATCCACATCTCTACTATCAACTCTAGTTTTTAGATTTTCATAGGCAACTTTTGTTGAATAGTTTGTCATTTCATACTCTAAAATACTTATCTCTTTTATAAGTTCAGGGTCAATTATTCCAACTGATCTTTTTGATACTTCAAAAAACGCATTTTTTAGACTTCCTCCAGCTTCAAGTATTACATTTACCAAATCTAAAAAAACACCTAAATCTCTATTAATCTTTTCAACTCTTTCAGATTTTGACATACTTAAATATATCTCTCCTCCAAAAATGATACATAAAACACCAACTACAACAGAAATTATTCCAACAGTTAAAGAGAAGAAAAATGGTAAAACAGACATAATAATAATTCCAATAAGTGCAAAAAGAAGTCTAGCTTCTGTGTACTCTTTGTAAGTAATTCCTGCTTGAATTAATTTCATTGTAAAGTTATTATTTTCACTTTTTTTATTTTTTTGTTGGTCAATTATTGTTTTATTATCAAATTGTGATAAAAGAATAATATTTTTTTGTTGTTCTTTTCTTTGTAGATAAAGTAAAATCAACAAAATAAAAATAGCTATAAAAATAGGTGAAAGAATATAAATTAAAAGTTCATTATTCATTATTTTATCTTTGTTAATAAATTATTTATAAAAATACCAAAAGCAACCCAAAGTGATATAAAAAACATTTGAATTTTACCAACATCACTACCAAAGAAGTGAGCATTTAAAGAGTTATTTAGCGCATTATTCATCATAATATATGTAAAAACTATTAAACCTATAATCATATAAGTTCCTATTCTTATCTCTTTTGTTGATGAGGTAATCTCTTGTTTTATCTCCCCTTGGTCTTGAAGAGTTTTTCTTAATGTATCAAGGGTATTAGAAAATTTTCCACCTGATTTTCTTCCTATTGAAATAGTTAGATAAAAAATTCTCAACTCTTTTGATTCAATTATATCAAACATTTTTTCAAAACATTTATCTTCAACAATAATAGCTTTTTCATTTACATAAATGTTAAAAACATCTTGTGTTAATTTTGATTTACATGTGATTATTGATTTTTTTAGTGCTTGTTCAAAACCAACACCACTTTTCATCATACTTGTTATTTTATCTATCATGGCTTTAAGACTTGTGTTAAACTCTTCTTCTCTTGTTTTAATTAATTTAACTAAAAACAGATAAGGAAAAAAAGAAAATATCAAACAAGTAAAAACAAAAATAATTTTTGATTGAGCTATAAAATAAATAAAAAAACTAAATAAAACCCCAAATGTAATACTTATTAAAATAAAAGCAAACTCTGCACCTTTCATTCCAAAACCAGCATATTTTAGTTTTTTTGTAAGAAAACTACTATTTTTTAATGATACATGTTCTACTCTATTTTTATCAATAATTTTGCTATTTGTACTTGAAAGAGTATTTATTATTACTCTTTTTAATTTTAATTTCGAGTAGAAATAAAATAAGTTAAATACAAATAAAACAAATAAAATTGGAATTATGATAATAAAAAATAAGAATAAATCATCATCCATTTTCAACCTTTTTAATTTTTTGAAAATGTGGCCATTTATGGAATAATTGAGGATCATTTTTTACAAAATAATCCATAAAAGCATCTTTCCAACCACACATTACAGAGGGTAAATCATCTTCAAGTGCTTCAATTAACATAGATTTTGGCATTTCAAATTTTGGATCAAAAACTCTTTTATCAATATCAACACCAAACATATTCATTTGATCAATTGTTCTTGATGGAGTGGATAAAGCTTGAAATTCACCTTTTGTTTTTTTCAAATCACTAGTATCTCTTTTAAACTGAAAAATATTGTTTAAAGATACAACACCATTATCTTCAATTCTTTTTTCAATTTCTGAAACAGTGATAACTTTTCTTGTTCCATCTGGAAACCTAACAAGTTGGATAATCAAATCAACAGCTGAAACAATTTGTGTTCTAATAAAATTGATATTTGCAGTTGGTCGAGCTTCTAGATACATATTTTCAATTCTCACAAGAGCTTCTTTTGTATTATCAGCATGAACTGTTGTCATAGAACCTGGGTGTCCTGTATTCATGGCATTTAACATAACAACAATTTCAGGTCCTCTACACTCCCCAACAATAATTCTTCTTGGACTTGATCTTAGTGCTGAACGCAATAAAAAGTCAAGTGTAATTGCACCCTTTCCTTCTTCATTTGCCATTCTTGCCTCATATGATCTAATTGAGTGACAAGGCATTTGAGGTTGCATCTCTTTTGTATCTTCAATAACCATTAATTGTTCATTTTCATCAATAAATCTAGTAACTGCATTTAAAAAAGTTGTTTTACCACTTGATGTTCCACCTGAAACTATAATATTACATTTTCCTTTAGCTGCTTTTACTAAAAAATATGCCATTTTATAATCCATTTGTCCTGAATCGATAAGCATTTCAAGAAGTAGGGGCATTTCATTAAATTTTCTAATAGTTACACAACTTCCATCATTTGCAGCGATTGGAGGAATTTGAACTTCAACCCTTGAACCATCATTTAATTTACTTGAAATAATGGGGTGGGCTTCATCAATTTTTCTATTATTTTCAGCAAGCATTTTATCTATGATTTTTCGCAGTTCCTCTTCACTTCTAAAAGTAAAAGGAGTTTGTGAAGTTTTCCCTTTGTAAATAATGTCAATATAATCTTTTGTATTTATAATAACGTCATTTAATCCATCTTTTGTGATATTAAAAATTGTAGAAATATGACCATATCCAATTATATTATTTACAATCATATTTTTTATATCGTCTAAAATTTCTCTTTTTAAAGTTCTAGTTTCTTTAAAAGATAAGATATATTCAGGAAGAACTTCTTCTAAACACTCTTTAGTGATTTTTTGATCAGATTTTAGTTTTAGCATAAAACTATCATTTATTTTTAAAGCTAAGTCATATAACTCTTTGTTTAAATAAAGTTCTGGAAAAACTAATTCAGAATGAGAAAGATATTGTTTATATTTTTCTATTTTCTCTTTTGAAACTTCGACATTTTCAATTAGTTCTTCTTTTTCTTCACTTTTTTTATGAACTACTTCGTGTTGTTCTTGATCTTCAATTAAAGCTCTTAAACTTCTCAACTTTTATCCTTTCCTACAAATATAGAGAAAAAGCTTTTTTCTTTTTCTTTTTTCTTTTCTAGGGTATAAAAATTTTTCTCTTGTAAAATAGAATCTAGTTTTTTTATAAATAAAGAATCAGGATAATTTTTTGAAGCTAATTCACAATAGTTCCAACATTTACCCAATACATTATAATCATTAGGGATTTTAAAACTTTCAAATTGCATCTTATCTTCATTATTCATATTTAAAATAGAAGTTACATCTGTTACTGAAATAGCATTTTTAGAGTCATATCTATTTACAATAAAAGATATTTTATCTTTTAAACCAGCTCTTTTCATAAGTGAATAAAATGTTTTTAATTTTGAAATATGTGGTAGAGTCATCTCTGTAATTAACCAAAATTCATTTACAATATCGTAAATAGTTGTTTTTAAACTAGAAGCATCAGCAGTTCCAGTATCAATGATAATAAAATTAAAATAATCACTTGATGAAGAGATGTAATCCAGTAGTTTTTCAA
>JAQUIV010000109.1 GCA_028681275.1 Aliarcobacter sp. | reverse complement strand
AGAGGTTGAGGAAGAGAATGTTTAGAATTTTGTGTCCTATTTTCTGTTACCGGATCAGTAAGATAATACAAAAGAGTTTTTTAATACAAAAAGAATAATAATTGCTGAAATTTTAAATATCACACCTGAGACATTATCAAGAAGATTAAAATTATTCGAAAATGATGGCTTGATTAATTATCAAAAGAAATCAATAGATAAGGAAAAACTTAAAACTCTTTTCTCATAATCTAGAGAACTATTCTCTAGAAATAATATAAATTAATAAAAAATATTAAACGAATGTAGAATCTTTTGAAATAGATGAAACTACTTTTTTATTTTCAATCTTAAGTATCCTATCACATAAAGGAAGCATGGCTTCATCGTGTGTTACCATAATAACTGCTACATTTTGTTCTATTGCTATTTTTTTAAGCATTTTAACTACGCTAATTGAGCGTTCATTATCAAGAGCAGCAGTTGGTTCATCTGCTAATATTATTTTAGGTTTATTTGCCAAGGCACGAGCTATTGCAACTCTTTGATTTTGACCACCTGATAGTTGTGATGGCATAGCAAGAGCTTTTTCACTAATATCAAAATATTTCAGAAGTTCCATTGCTACTTTTTCTGATTCTTCTTTTGACTGTCCACTTGTTTGAGGTAAAAGAGTTATATTATCTATAATATTTAGAAAAGGAATAAGATAATGCGCTTGAAAAATAAATCCTATTTTCTCCCTACGAATCTTTCTTGTATCTTTATTTAACCATTTGTTATCATATACTTTTTCATCGCCAAGCCATATTTGACCACTTGTGGGTTCTTCAACACATCCTATCATCATAAGTAATGTAGTTTTTCCAGCACCACTTGGTGCAATCAATGCTATTAATTCCCCTGTTTCTACACTAAAAGATGCTTTATCTATAACATCAACAAGACTATCACCTTTTCCAAAACTTTTTACTAGATTTTCAACACGAATACTTTGTTTATTCATATCATCCTCCTATTGCAGCTGCTGGATCAGCACTTATAACTTTTTTTACACCTATAAAAGATGATAAAATAGAAGCAATTATTACAACTATAAAAAGTAGCCAAGCATCAGAAATTTCTAATACAACTCTTTTGGGAAACTTCTCATATATTAAATGAGAAAAAATATTTCCTGAAATAAAAGCAATAATACCAAGAAGAAGTGTTTCTTGTACAATCATCTTTATAATTACACTATTTGGGATTCCTATAAGTTTCATTATAGATATTTCTTTCATCTTTTCAAGGGTCATAGTGTATATGATAAGAGCTATTATAATTGTTGAAACTAAAATAAGAATACCCGTAAATAAGCCTATTTGTTTTGCTGCTCTTTCAATAAGATTTTTTGCTAAAATATCTTCTTGTTCTTGTTTTGTATAAACACTTTTATGTTTCCACTCTTTTATATTTTTTGCAACTTCATCTATGTTATATCCATCTTTTAGATTTGCTATTATTGCATTTACCATAGTCGTATCATTTCCACTTATACCACGTTCACGATCACTTCTTACTCTGTTATTAGAATATGAGAATTGGTTTTTTTGTGCATCTTTTAAGCTGATATAAACTAATAAATCACCTCCTGAAGATACTGTTTTTTCAGTTAGTCCTACCACTTCATACTTATCTCTTGCAAGTATTATCTCATCATGGAGTTTGAATCCTGTTTCTTTAGAAACAACAATTTGATAATGGTCTTTTGTTAACTTACTTCCTTGGATTAGTCTATTTGGGTTTATTGGATTTATATTACCAAAAGGATCATATCCAACAGCCATAACTCGAATAGGCATACTCCCCTGTGGAAGTTGTATATTTTGAAAGGTTATTGCTTCACTATACTTCACTCCATCAATAATACTTATAGAATTTTTCAAATCTTCATGAACTCTTGATGATTCAGCAAAAGGGCCTAGAGTATCTTCTTGAACTATCCACAAATCTGCATTTATATCATTAATTAATATCTCTGCATCAACAACCATACCTCGATATACTCCCATCATAATAAGTACAATTCCAAGAAGCATACCTACACCCATTGCAGTTACTAAAAACTTTCCAAGGGAGTGAGATATATCTTTTTTGGCTAGATTAATCATTGATGAATCCTCATTCCTTCACTTAAAGCTTTTTTACTACTGTCTGGTATGATTATAATATCTTCTGTTTTTATACCACTTATTATTGCAGCTTCATTATCACCTTTTGCTTGAATATTGAGCTCTTTAAAATAAGCTTTATTATCTATTAAAGTCCAAACCCCTTCTTTCCCATCTTCAACTTTTAATGTATTTAAAGGAATTGTAATTGCATTTGATATTGTTTTTGCATTTATAGTAACTCTAGCTTGTTCATTGATATAAAAAGGAATTGGTAATTCATCAAATGCCACATTAATTTCTCTTTCTTGAGTTACAGCATCACTTTGTGCAACAATTCGTTTAACATATCCAGTGAATTGTTTATTACTTTGAGAACGAAGAGTTATTTCTGCTTTTTGTCCAACTTTTATATCACCACTAATCTTTTCATCTATATAAGCTCTTATCCAAAGAGTTTTAGGATCAACGATTTTTAAAATAGTTGTAGCAGAAGCAACATTTTGTACTACTTCTGCACTTTTAGATATTACATAACCATCAACTGGAGCATAAATTTGAAATCTAGATAATTTTGTTTTTAAGGAATCTGCATTTTTTTGCGTACGTTGAACTTCAATTTTACTTGACTCAATACGAACTAAGGTTGCTTCTAATTGTGCTGTTAAAGCATTTAAATCTGTTTTTGCTTTATCAAATTCAGATCTAGAAACGAAAGATTGTTTAACTAACTTTTCATATCTTTTATAAGTAATCAAAGCTAATTCTTTTTGAGCATTTAAGCTCTCACTTTCTTTTATTAGTGCCTTAAGCTCAGATTTTGTTTTCTCAACACTTATAAGCATTTCTTGAACTAATTCAGGCATATCAACTGGATCTATAGTAATTAGTAAATCACCTTTTTTTACCCATTGTCCCTCATCTGTAAGAATTGATATAATTTTTCCTCCTGTTTGAGCAGTAATAGAATATATATCTTTAGCACTTACATTACCTATTCCAAATACTTTAATATCTAAATTAGCAACCTTAGGTGAAAGAGTTTTATAAGTAGTTTTGACAATGTAAACGTTCTTATAAAAAAGAAATCCTCCTACAATAGCAAGTAGTACAATTATTATATATTTAATTCTTTTATTCATTGTATTTTTCCTTTTAAATAGTCAACTTGATCTATAGATGTACTTTTAGTGTAATAAGCCTCAAGTAGTTCTAATTGTGCAGTCAAGATTAATGACTCAGCGTCAAGTACCTCTATGTACGTTGAAAGACCTTCTTTATATCGTCCTTCTAGAACATCTTTTGTATCATTAGCCCAATGAAGTTGAGCTTGTTTTGAGGCAATAGTTTTATCATACCTGGCAATATCAATAAGTAAATTTGATAAACTTTCTTTAATAGCTAATATTTTAGATGATTGTTCTTGTTTTGCTAATTGAATATTAATTCTTGCTTTTTGTGTTTCTGCTTCAATTCTTCCTCCACTATAAAGTGGAACAACAACTGTAACACCAATAGTTGAAGTGTTATATTCATTTAAAGTATCAAAATGATTATAAGAAGCGACCCCATCAATTGAACCATAATGAGATGCTTTTGCAGATTTATATAAAAGTTTATTTTTATCTATATTTAATGCATTTATTTTTAGTTGAGAATTATTACTTAAGATTTCCTCTTCTACTAAATCAGGTTCAAAAGAATAATTTTTCTTTATAATATCTGATTCAAAAGTAGTATCATCTTTTATTTTTTCTCCAATATATAAAGAAAGAGATTTCTTTGTTTTATCAAATGAAGCTTGTGCAATGGCTAGATTTTCTTCTGAAAAATAAACTGCTGATAAAAAACGACTTGAATCTGCTTTTGTTTTAAACCCTTGAGAAACTAGTCCTTGAGCTTGTTCATAATAAGCTTTTTTTGAATCCAAATCTTTTTTATGAACTTCTATTGCTTCTTTTTGAACAACAATTAGTTTATACAAAGATTTTATTTTGTAAGCCATAAGTGCTTTCATATCTTCTAAAGATAAGCTAGCTATATCTTCATCTATTTTTAAAGAATCTAATTTAGAAGAAGTTTTTTGGAAATCCCATATTCTTTGCTTTAAACTTGCACCTGCATATCCGCCATTTTTTTCAGTAGTATAAAAAGTTCCATTTGAAGAACTAGTGTAAGTTTGCGCAAAATCATACTCAGCTTGCAAATTTATTTGTGGTAAATTATCAGCAAAAGTTACATCATAATTTTTCTGCGATAATTCAGTTTTTAAAATAAAAGATTGAATATCTGGATTGTTTAAAAGAGTTTTTTCTATGCTTTGTTCTAAACTCAAAGTTTGAGTATAAGCACATGAGAAGAATAAGCTTAATAGTAATAAGCTTTTTTTCATTTGGAATCCTTTATCAAAATAATATGCTTATTGTACTCTTCTCATATTAGCTTAATGTTAGGATAAAGGATTATTTATCAAAGAACAAACTAAAACAATTACTTTCTTCATCTGATGTAACCTCAATTTTTATATTCATAGCATCACATAAACGTTTAACTATATCTAATCCTATTCCACTACTATTTTGTTCACTATAATTTCGATTAAAAATCTTATTAGTTTCATTAATTTCAGCACCACTATTTCTAATATGTAATATTTTATTTTCTTCATAAATACGTACATATCCATTGTGACGATTATATTTACAAGCATTAGAAATGATATTGTGTAACACTTCTTTTAAAGCATTGGGATTTGTGTCAATAATCAAAGAATTCTTTGAAATATCAAATGTAATATTAGGATAACTAGGCTCATGAAGATGAACGACTTCTCGAACAATATCAAATATATTTACAGATATGATTTGAAAAGTTCTTTTTTCAAGTAAAACAGTTAAGTTTTCATGTAACTCTGTAACAGTATTTATACTTTTATTTAATCTTTGAATAGCTTTGATGTTCTTTATTTGCGGATCTTTTTCAAGTAATTTAATATTTAATTTCATAGCAGTGATAGGTGTATTTAAATCATGAATTAAATCTTTTGCAAATTTATCTAAAGTTTCAATACTCTCTTTTAGAGGTTTTAAAGAACTTTTTGCCAAATAAAAACTAAGTGTTGCAAA
>JAQUIV010000108.1 GCA_028681275.1 Aliarcobacter sp. | reverse complement strand
TTTTGATAAAAATTGCAATGATAGAAGATGATTTAGAATTAGCAAATGTTCTAACACAATATTTAAAGCAATTTAATATGGAAGTTACCAACTACGAAGAGCCATTTTTGGCTCTTTCTTCTTTGAAAATCAATAAATTCGACCTTGTTATTTTAGATTTAACACTTCCTGGAATGGATGGATTAGATGTTTGTAAAGCAATAGTTAAAGATTTTAATATTCCAATAATTATTTCAAGTGCAAGAAGTGATATAACAGACAAAGTTACAGCTTTACAGCTTGGAGCTGATGATTATTTACCAAAACCTTACGACCCAAGGGAACTTGAGATTAGAATAAAAACAATTTTACGAAGATTTAATCACTCAAATATTCAAGAAGAAACAACTCATAAAATTTTTCATTTAGATAATGAAAAAAAAGAGATAACAAAAAATGGAAAATATATCAAATTAACAGCAGCAGAATTTGAGGTTTTATCTTTAATGATAAAACGAGAGGGATTTATTATTTCAAGGGAAGATATTTTTGATAATTCAGATATATTAAACCAAGATTATGAAAGTTCAGGTTCACTGGCAGTTATTATTAATAGAATCAGACATAAAATAGAAGATAATCCAAAAGAACCACAATATTTACACACAATTCGAGGAATGGGATATAAATTTATACAATGAATAGACAATCAATATTTTTTACAATAAGCGTAAGTTTTATAATATCAATACTTTTGGTAATAGTTAGTTTTTTGATACTAATAACCCATGATTATAAAATGAAAGAGGGACAACTTTTAGATAAATATGTTCCTGTTATGAAAATGGTTAATAGGCAAGAAAAAGCCTATTTTGATGAAGAGTTTATAAAAAGTTTAGAAGAAATTAATTATAAATTTTTTATGGATAAAGGCGAAATAAACGCAATAACATACAATCCTCAAACAAAAATTTTAGTTGAAAAAATACATCCAAAACATGATGATATTTTTAGAATTTTAAATTTAAATGATAAAAATTATATTTATATGAAAAAAAGAGGCGAAACAATTTTAATACAAGATGACAATAGCTCAAATAGCAATAGTCATATTTATATTATGTTAGTTTTTGCAATTTTGTTTATTACAATTATTTTAGTTTATTTAATAACTTTACGAAAATTAATGCCACTTAAAATTTTAAAAGATAAAGTAAAAACTTTAGGTGATGAAAACTTTGATTTTGAGTGTTGTAACACAGATGGAAAAGATGAAGTTTCACTTTTAGCTCAAGAGTTTAAAAAATCTGCTTTAAAATTAAAAAGCCTAAAAGAGGCTAGAAATATTTTTATTAGAAATATAATGCATGAGTTAAAAACTCCAATTACAAAAGGAAAATTTTTAACACAACTTGAATTTAATAGCGAAAATAATGAAAAACTAAAATCAGTTTTTAACCGTTTAGAATCACTTATAAATGAATTTGCATCAATAGAAGAGTTGATTTCATCTTCTAAAAACATAGAAAAAAAGTTTTATTATTTGGATGATGTAATTGATAATGCAAAAGATATTTTGATGGTTGAAGATGAAAATGTTATTTCAAAATATGAAAATAAAAAAATAGAGATAAACTTCAAACTTTTTTCAATAGCTGTTAAAAATCTAATTGATAATGCTATTAAATATTCACCTTCTAAAGAAGTTGTTATAAAAACTGAAGAACAAAATATCATTTTTGAAAATAGTGGGGATAAACTAAAGCATCCTTTAGAAAACTATTTTGAACCATTTTTCTCAAATGAAGATAAACAAAAAGACTCTTTTGGTTTAGGTTTATATATAATTCATAATATTTTAAAAGCAAATAATTATACTTTAGAGTATGAATATATAGATGGAATAAATAGATTTATATGTAAAAAGGATGAATCATCTACGATATAGCAATAATTGGAGCAGGGGCAAGTGCCTTGATGTTGGCTTCAAATTTAGATAAAAAAAAATTTAATAATATTTGTCTTATAGACACAAATGCAAAAATTGGTTCAAAAATAAAGGTTTCAGGTGGAGCTAAATGTAATATTACAAATGAACTTGTAACTTGTAATAATTATTTAGGTGATAGGGAGTTTGTAAAAGAACTTTTAGAAAAATTTTCTAAAAAAGAGTTGTTGTCTTTTTTAAATAAAAATGGTGTATTTCCAAAAATAAATCCAAAAATAGTAAAAGGAACATATTTTTGTAACTCTTCACAAGATGTTATAGATATGTTCACTAAACTAACTACTCATGTAAAAAAGTACCTAAATACAACGGTTTTAGATGTGGATTTTGACAAACATTTCAAAATAAAAACTGATTCAAAAACAATAGAAGCAAAAAAAGTTGTAATTGCAAGCGGTGGATTGTCATATGCTATGCTTGGAGCTTCAAGTATTGCTTTTGATGTTGCAAAAAAGTTTGGACATACAATCACAAAACTTGAACCTGCACTTGTTGGATTTACTGTTCAAAAAGAACAATTTTGGTTTAAAAATCTTTCAGGTATTTCGATGCCCGTTAATACTTTTGTTGATGAAAAAAGTTTTGAAGGTTCACTTTTATTTGCCCATAAAGGATGTTCTGGTCCTGTTATTTTGACAAGTTCTTTATATTGGAAAAAAGGTAAAATGGCTATTGATTTTTTACCAAAACAAAAAATTGAAACTTTTTTTGCTGGAAATAAAATTATTTCTTCAGCTTTACCACTTCCTAAAAGATTTATTCAAGAGTTTTTGACTTCTGTTGAAATTGAAGATAAAAGTGTTTCTGCTTTAAGTAAAGAAGAAAAGGATAAATTAAAATTATTAAAATATTATGAATTTGCTCCTGCTGGAAATTTTGGATATACAAAAGCTGAAGTTACAAAAGGTGGAATAAATACAAATGAGATAAATCACAATAATTTTGAAAGTTTAAAACAACAAAATTTATATTTTATCGGGGAATGTTTAGACATTACAGGTGAACTTGGAGGTTTTAATTTTCAAATAGCTTTTTCCCAAGGTATGATTTGTGCAAGGGAATTAAATAGGGAATAAAAGTTATTTTTTTATAATAGTTTTATTAAGGTTTGGCTAAGATAACGAAAATTCCTATTATATAAAAGGGCATAAATGTTTTTTGGAAATAAAAATTTAGAAGAAAAAGTTATACTTTTAGAAAGAGAGATAGAAGATTTAAAAAATCAACTTCTTTTAAAAGCTCAAGAAAAAGAGGAAATTCAAAAAGATTTTTCTAAAGAATTAGAAAAAGTGTCTGTTCAAAATGAAAAAAATGTTCAACTTTTTAAAGAGATAGCACTTGTTTCTCAAGAAGAGGGTTTAGTTGTTTTTGATGATAAAAACCAACTTTTTTTCGCAAATAATTTGGCTAAATCAAACATCAAAGATTATTCAGTTGTTTTAAATGCTATTTTAGAAAATAGTTCTCGATTAATTATGGAAGATTGTGAAGCAAATATTGTTGTAAAAACTTATGAAAACTATAAAATTGTTTCATTAAAAAGAACATCAATCCATGATAATAAAGATGGTGGATTATTAGATAGACATAACAAAAACATGACTAATTCTTTAAATAATACTCAAAAAACATATTTATCTTTACTTGATGAACTTCAAGAAATGGCAAAAGAATCAAAAGAGACTGCAACTGGTTCAACTCAAGGTTTAGATTTAATTAACGAGATCGTAGCTGATACAAATAATTTACATAAAGAGATTGAAGTAGAAAATGAAGTTGTAAATTCATTGGTTTCTAAAAGTAAAGATATTGCACAAGTTATTAATATAATCCAAGAAATAGCTTTCCAAACAAATATTCTTTCTTTAAATGCAGCCGTTGAAGCAGCAACTGCTGGTGAAGCTGGAAAAGGTTTTGCAGTTGTTGCTGCGGAAGTTCGAAATCTAGCAAATAGAAGTGCAGATGCAGCAAAACAAATAAAAGATGTTGTAAATTCTATTCAAAGTGAAACTGGAAAAATCAAAGATAGTTCTGAAACAGTAGCTTCTGTTGTAAATGAAACAAAAACAAGAATTGATGTATTAAGTAAATTAATGAACACATTCCAAAGAAATTCAAATAGATCAGTTTATGAAGTTGAAAGTATTTCAAATAAAATCTTTATCAACCTAGCAAAACTTGACCACGTTATTTATAAAAACAATTTATATCAATTAATCTTTGGTGGAGAACATAACTTCAACGCAGTTGATCACCATAATTGTAGACTTGGAAAATGGTACGATACTGGTTTAGGAAAAGAACAATTCAGTTTTGTTCCATCATATAAAGCTTTAGAAAAACATCACCATATTGTTCACCATGAAGCAAATCTATTAGCAAAAGAGTGTTCAGGACATAGTGTTTCTTGTTCTAAACAATTAATAGAAGATAAAATAGCATTAGTTGAAGATGGTAGTGCGAATGTATTTATTTATCTTGATAGAATTTTAGAAGAAAAAAATGAAATGATAATGAAAGAAGCAGCTAAAAAATTATTTGAAGAGGGAAAATAAAATGAATAGTGAAAAACAATCTATCGTTATAATTGATGATGAAACAGAAATTTTAAATGTTTTAAGTAGATTTTTAACTAGAAATCCAAATTTCTCAGTTACAACTTATTCAAATCCTATTACAGCATTAAATTCAATTACTAATACAAAAGTTGATTTAGTTTTACTTGATATTATGATGCCACAAATGAATGGATTAGAAGTTTTAGAAAAATTAAAAGCTAATAATCCTGAACAAAAAGTAATTATGATGACGGCATATTCAACTTTAGATAAAGTTTTAAAATCACATAAAGAGGGTGCAACAAATTATGTTATGAAACCTTTTGATTCTTTACAAGCTTTTGAAAAGAAAATATTAGAAGTTTTAAAGTCATAAAATAATGAATGATAAAAGCCTAACTGTTAGGTACTTTTTCTATTTTTTTATTTCGCTTTTTGTATTAATATTTGTTACAAATATGTTCAAAAAAGATGAGATAGAATACTCTTTAAATGTTTATAATAAATTTATTAATAAAGAGTATTCAAAATATTATAATGAATATAAAACAGACTCTGAACTAATCTATTTTAATGAGTTTATAAAAAATAAAGAACTTATTAAAACTTTCAAAAATATCGACCCAAATAATATTGAAAATAGTAAAAAAGAGATTTTCAAACACTTAAAAGATAGTTATCTATTTTATAAAACTATGGATGTAAGTGATATAACTTTTTATTCT
>JAQUIV010000018.1 GCA_028681275.1 Aliarcobacter sp. | reverse complement strand
AGTGGAAGATATGGAAGATTTACCTATGCAAATTATTTTGCATACAAAATTTGTAGATAAAACAATAATAGGAGGAGAGTTTGTTTAATTTTTTTAAAATGATTTTTTCACCAATAACAGCTATTTTAGATTTTATTACTAAATATTTTAAAACAATAGTTTTTTTAACAATTATGTATCTTATAATTGTTCCAGCAGATGAAAATTTAGTGGATAATAATATCCATGCAAATCTGCAAAAAATAGAATTAAGCGGTCCAATATTGGATGTTTCAAAAACAATAGAGGATATTCAAAAAGCAAAAGAAGATAAAAATATCAAAGGTATTTTATTTGTTGTAAATTCTCCTGGTGGTGCTGTTGCTCCATCTGTTGAATTAGCTTATGCAATAAAAGAGTTAAAAGAGATTAAACCAGTTGTTGTATATGCAAGTGGAGTGATTGCAAGTGGAAGTTATTATGCTTCTATTTGGGCAAATCAAATTATTGCAAATCCTGGAAGTATGGTTGGTTCTATAGGGGTTATTATGCAAGGTGTAAATGCTGAAGAACTTATGCAAAAAATTGGAGTTTCAACTCAAACTGTAAAAGCTGGAAAATACAAAGAATCAGGAACACCAACAAGAAAATGGTTTGATTATGAAGAGAAACAACTTCAAGATGTTATAAATGACACTTACAATATGTTTATTTCTGATGTTGCAAGTGCTAGAAATCTTGATGTTAAAAATCATACTTCATTTGCTGATGCTAAAATATTTACTTCTAAACAAGCAAAAGAGGTTGGTTTAGTTGATGAGGTTGCAACTCTTTCTTATGCTCAAGATAGTTTAATTAAACTTGCAAAGGTTGAAAAAGCAGTTTGGAAAAAAGAAGATAAGTTTGAAAAGTTTATGGATAAATTAATTAGTGAGGCTGTTTCTAATATAAGTATGAATTTAATGAGTGGTTTGAAAGCTTATTAATTTAAATTTTATAAGAGATAAAAAAAGGGTAGAAGTTTTAAACTTCTACCCTTTTTTATTTTAAAGAATTAGGATTATTTTAATTCAGATACAATTTTATATGTATCGTTTGCAATAACAAACTCTTCATTTGTAGGAATAACAAAAATTCTTGAAGCAGAACCATTTGTAGCAATGTCTCTTGCTTTTGAACTTCTTTTGTTATTTTTAACAGGGTCAATTACTAATCCCATAGAATCTAATCCAGCACAAACTTTTTCTCTAATTAATGCAGCATTTTCACCAATACCACCTGTGAAACATAATGCATCAACACCATCAAGTGCAGCTACATAAGCTCCAACATATTTTTTGATATTATAAGCAACCATATCAACTGCTAATCTACAATCGTCATCACCATCTTGCATACCTTGTAAAACTTCTCTTAAATCAGAAGATTTTCCAGAAATTCCTAAGATACCAGATTTTTTGTTCATAACATCTAGTGCTTGATCAATTGTAAGGTTTTCTTTGCTCATCATATAAGAAATTGCACCAGCTCCAACATCTCCAGCTCTTGTTCCCATCATTAAACCTTGAACAGGAGTTAATCCCATTGAAGTATCAATACATTTACCATTTAATACAGCAGATACAGATGAACCATTTCCTAAGTGACAAACGATAACTCTAGTATTATGTTTTTTGTCTAACATTCCTCTTGCTTCATTTGAAACAAAGAAGTGAGATGTTCCATGGAATCCATATTTTCTAATACCATGTTTTGTATACATATCTTTTGGTAAAGCATACATATAAGCATAATCAGGCATAGTTTGGTGGAATGCAGTATCAAATACAGCAACATTTGGTTTACCTGGCATTAATTCAGCACAGATTTCCATTCCCATAATGTTTGCTGGATTGTGTAATGGTGCTAATGGAATTAATTCTTTCATTTTTGCAATAACTTTATCAGTAACCATTACAGATGAAGCAAACTCTTCTCCACCGTGAACAGCTCTGTGTCCAATTGCATCAATATCATCAATAGAATTGATAACTTTACCTTCACCACTTGTTAATGTTCTTAAAACTAATTCAATAGCCTCTTTGTGAGTTGGCATTGCAACATTTAATGTAATTTTATTTTCACCAAATTCGTGTTTTAAAACACCATCAATTCCAATTCTTTCACAAAGACCAACTGCAAAAACTTCCTTTGTAAGTGGATTCATTAATTGGTACTTTAAAGATGAACTTCCTGCATTTAAAATAAATACTAACATATGATATTTCCTTTTTTTAAGTTTAAATTATTTGATTTGAGTTGCTGTAATTGCAACTAAGTTTGCTATATCTTCTACTGAACAACCTCTTGAAAGGTCATTTACTGGTTGGTTTAATCCTTGAACGATTGGTCCATGAGCTTCAGCTCCAGCAAATCTTTGTACAAGTTTATAACCAATGTTTCCAGATTGTAAATCAGGGAATACTAAAATATTCGCTTTTCCAGCAACTTTTGAACCAGGTGCTTTTTTTACTCCAATTGATTCAACAATTGCAGCATCCGCTTGTAATTCACCATCAAAAGAGAAAGTTACATTTCTTTCTTCTAAAATTTCACAAGCATATTGAACTTTATCAACTAATGGATGTTTTGCACTTCCTTTTGTTGAGAAAGATAACATAGCAACTCTTGGGTCTAGTCCTACAACACTTGCAGCAGTAGCAGCAGTAGCACATGCAATATCAGCTAATTGTTCAGCATTTGGCTCAGGAATAACAGCACAGTCTGCAAATAAAATCAGACCATTGTCACCAAATTTACCATCAGCAGTTTCCATAATAAATGTAGATGAAACAGTATTAATTCCAGGAGCTGTTTTAATAACTTGAATAGCAGCTTTTAAAACATCAGCAGTTGGAGAGTTTGAACCAGCAACTAATCCATCAGCATCACCAAGTCTAACCATCATACAACCAAAAAATCTTGGTTCTGTTGTCATAATTTCAGTAGCTTCTTCTCTTGAAAGATTTTTACTTTTTCTTAACTCAACTAACTCATCGATGTATTTATCTATATTATCAAATTTTTTAGGGTCAATAATTGTTGCACCTTCAATATTAGCACCACATTTAGCAGCATCAGCTTTGATAGTTTCAACATTTCCAATTAAAACAACTTTTGCAGTCTTCTCTTCTAAAACTTGTTGAGTAGCTTTTAAAACTCTCTCATCTTCAGGCTCTGGAAGAACAATTGTTCTTAATTTTAATTTTGCTTTAGCTTTAATATTTTCGATTAAACCCATGTTAAGTCATCCTTTCTACTTTAAACTTTGTGGAAAGATTATAATTGAAAAACATAGCATTAAAATAGCAATTTTTCATAATCTTACTGGCTCTAATTTTATAGAATATTTCGAAAAAAGTACACAAAATATACATAAATATAAAAAAAATACAAATGTGTGCAAAATCGTAATAAGATATTGTATAGATTGAGTTTGAATGGGTATATTTAGTAGAACGATGTACAAAATTTGTACATCGTTTACAATTTTAAGTTATTTTCTAATTTGTAACAAATTATTTAGATTTTACAAGATTATAAGTATCTTTTGCGATTACTAATTCTTCATTTGTTGGGATAATATAGATTTTTGTTCTTGAATCTTTTTTACTAATTTCCCTATTTCCTAATTCTCTAACTTTGTTTCTTTCTGTATCAAGTTCAATTCCCATAAATTCTAAACCATGGCAAACTTTTTCTCTGATTAAATCTGAATTCTCTCCAATTCCAGCAGTAAAACAAACAGCATCAACTCCACCCATTAATCCAGCATATGAACATAAATATTTTTTAATTCTATTACATAACATTTCTATTGTAATTCTCGATCTCATGTCGCCATCTTTTGAAGCTTTAATTACTTCTCTTAAATCAGAACTAATTCCTGAAACTCCAAGAATTCCAGATTTTTTATTTAGATAATCAAGAATTTGATTTGAAGTTAGATTTTTTTTCTCCATTAAATAAGGAATAACACCAGCGTCAATATCTCCTGATCTTGTTCCCATAATTAATCCCTCAAGAGGAGTTAATCCCATTGATGTACTAATTGATTTTCCATCTCTAACAGCACAAACAGATGAACCATTACCTAGGTGACAAACGATAATTTTTGAATCTTTTTTATTTAAGATTTTTACAGCTTCGTTTGATACATAATAGTGACTTGTTCCATGAAATCCATATTTTCTTAAATGGTGTTCCGTATAATCTCCATAAGGAACCGCGTATAAATAGTTTTCTTTTGGCATAGTTTGGTGAAATGCCGTATCAAATACAGCAACATTTGGAACATTTGGCATTAATTCTTGACAAATTTTAATTCCTAAAATATTTGCTGGATTGTGTAAAGGCGCAAGTGGAATTAATTGTTCAATTTTTTCTATTACATCTTTATTTACAAGAGTAGATTCTTTGAAAAATTCACCACCATGAACAATTCTATGACCTATTGCTTGAATCTCTTTAATTGAGTCAATAACTTTTGTTTCATCATTTGTTAAAATTCTTAAAACAAGTTCGATAGCTTCTTTATGAGTTGGAATTGGTAATTCAAAAGTTAATTTTTTATTTTCTCCAACTTCATGTTTTAAAATCCCATCAATTCCTATTCTTTCAACTAATCCACTAGCTTTTAGTTCAGCTGTTTTTGCATTTATTAATTGATATTTTAAAGAAGAAGAACCAGCATTTAATACAAATACTAACATATATATTTCCTTTTAATGTATTTTTACTTTTGGTAAATTTTTTAGTTTTATAAAAATCATTGATGTCATGATAGCATCATTATAGGCATCATGTTTTCCAAGACTTGGAATTTGTAATTCCTTCATTATTGTATTAAATCTTAAATCAATATGTCCTTGAGGAATAAATTCCATTTTATAATCGTGATAAATAGCAGAAACCTCAAGTGTTTTATTTGGAAGGGTAATTCCTAGTTTTGGTTTTACATATTTATTAATCATTGCAATATCAAATTCTAAAAAATATCCAACTAATGTTCTATTCCCAATAAAATTCAAAAACTCTTCAATTACAACATTTATATCTTCCGCATTTTCTAAATCACATACTCTAATATGATGTATTTTTATAGCATCAGCTTGAAGTTTTGTTTTTGGTTTTACAAACTTTACAAACTTTTTACTTGATATTATTGTATTGTTTTTTATTATAACTGCACCAATAGAAACTATGTCATCCTTTTTTGGATTTAATCCCGTTGTTTCACAGTCAAAACACACATATTCATCATTTGATGTTTCATCAAATAAGAATTCATACTTGTTATCTTTTAAATTTCTTTTATTAAAATATTGTTTTATTTTTCTAAACATAGTTCAACTTAAAGTGGAATTCTACTTTCTTTTTTAATTTATTTACAATTTTAAATGATTCTTTTAACAAATCTTTTTCCATTCTATTTAAATTATTTGGGTTGATATAATTATCAACTTTTTCATTTCTATCTAATTTTTCTAAATTTGATTTTAGATTGATATTAGTTAAGAAATTAAATGCCATTATCAACTCGGTTGCGAGTTCTTTTTCAATAACACCTTTTTCACTTAGGCTTTTTATTCTTTTAGTTGTATTTGTATTAAAGATTTTATGTTCTAAACTCAAGCTTCTAACACCTTGAACTATAATAAATATTCCACCTTTTTTGATATTAATTTCATTTTTATGTTGGTTATCTTTATTATTGAAAACAAATCCATCAAAAAATCCTAAAGGAACATCAAAACTTGTAATTATTTTTGCAAAGTGAGCATTAAATAATAGAGAGTTATCAGAAATAGTAAATAGATATTTTTTTAGTTTAGTTAAAAGATCTATGTTTCCAGAAACACAAATTGCATCGTAAAAAATTGCAAGATTCATAAAATTATCAGGAGATGGTTCATTTATCCATTTAAAAATTAAGTCTTTAAAATCAGATACTTTTCTACACCAATATGGATTTGAAACCATAATGTTCCCCTCACATCTAGGGAATCCAAAATCTACTAAAGTTTCAGTAAATTTAGAGGTAAATTCTTGAAGTTCTTTTTCTCCAATTGGGCAATCATCTGCTAAAATAATTGCATTATCTTGGTCTGTTTTTAGGATTTGTTCACCTCTTCCTTCACTTCCCATTACAACTAAACATGATTTTTCATAAAGTTCAGCAGGAGCTAAAAATTTATATAACTTATCAAGAAGTTTTTTATTTAGTTGGTTGATTAATTTTGCAATAAATTCAATTTTTACACCTTTAGCATTTAAAGATTTAATAATTTTGATAAATGATAAAGAAGCTTCTTTTAACTCTTCTACTGTTTCTGCATTTACAATTTGATTTGAAACAGAAAAAGTATTTGTAGCAAAAAATGATGATAATGAAATTTGATCTAATATTCCAATGATTTCATTTTTGTCATTTCTAACAACAACTCTTTTTACCCCATGTTTCGCCATGATTAATTGGGCATTAAATAAAAAGTCTTCTTCATTTATATAAATCAGACCTTTTGTTGCAATTTTTATAACTTTGTCATCAAAGTCCATTCTATTTAATATAACTTTTTGTCTAAAATCTGAATCTGTGATTATGTATAAATCGCCCTTTTTATCTTTTAATAATAGAGTTGGGATTTTTTCTTTTTTTATTATACTTGCAGCTTCAAATATAGTTTTCTCTTCATCAATAATTACAGCTTTATGAATTTTTGCATCTTTTACTTTTGCAATCATAATGTTAGCCATCTCTTTATTTTTCTCATTATTGATATTTGTATTGAGTTTTTCAGAGATAGATTGGAAGAAGTAGTTTTCTAAGATTTGATTTTCATGTAAAGTTTTAATAAAAATTTCTCTTGGAAGTGTGTAACAAATAGTCTCTTGTGCAGTTACAAAACTATTTTTAGAAAAATTTTCGATTAATGAAACTGAGTCAAATATTTCGTTATTTGAATATATTGATAAAACTTCATCTTCTTGTTTTTCCTGAACTAATCCTTTTAATATAAAAAAAAGATGAGTAGGAACGCTTCCTTGTGCTTGTAAAACTTCATCTTCTTTAAAATAAACAATATCAATATTTTCGACAAATGTCTCTAACTGACCTGGTGTTAAATCTTCAAATGGATGAATTGATGATATGAAAGATTCTTGTTCTAGTATACTCATAGTGCTCTCTTTGTATATAATATACAAAAATCATAGCTAAATATGTATAAGGAAATTATTACTTAAAGAGGAAATCAAAGGAGAATTTCTCCTTTGATTTATAAAATTAGTGAGAAACAGCTCCAGCTGCACCAATTCCAGTATTTGCTCTAACATCTTGAGCTCTGAATAATTCTTTTTCTTTTTTCGCTCTTTCTGAGTTATCAATTTTTGAGAAGAACCAGATAGAAACAAATGCTACCGTTACAGAGAATAAAGCAGGGTGAGCATAAGGGAAAATAGCTTTTTCATTTTTTAAGATTTCAACCCAAACGTTTGGTCCTAAAATTACAAGCGCAACAGCTGCAATTAGTCCCATAAATCCACCAATAAATGCACCTCTTGTTGTTAATCCTCTCCAGTAAATAGAAAGGAATAAAATAGGGAAGTTTGCAGATGCTGCAATACCAAATGCTAAACCAACCATATAAGCAATATTTTGAGATTCAAAAGCAATACCTAATACAACCCCAATAACACCCATGATAACAACTGTTATTTTAGAGATTTTTACAACTTTTTCATCTGTTGCATCTGGATTAATTACATTTGCATAAATATCATGTGATATTGCAGATGCTCCAGCAAGAGTTAATCCTGAAACAACCGCTAAGATTGTAGCAAAAGCAACAGCTGAAATAAATCCTAAAAATGCATTTCCACCTAACATATGTGATAAGTGAACAGAAGCCATATTACTTCCACCAAATAATTTACCATCTACAAAATATTGAGCACCTTCTGCAGAATTTAAAAATGCAATTGCACCAAATCCAACAACAGTAATAATTACCCAGAAATATGCAACAAAACCAGTTGCATAAACAACAGATTTTCTAGCTTCTTTTGCATTACCAACAGTAAAGAATCTCATTAAAACGTGTGGTAAACCAGCAGTTCCAAGCATTAAAGCCATACCTAAAGAGATAGCTGAAATTGGGTCGGTAATAAATCCACCTGGACTTAATATTGCTTCCCCTGATTTATGATTCTCAACAGCTTTTACTAATAACGATTCAAAATTAAAGTTGAAATGGTATAAAACCATAATAGCCATAAATGAAACACCAGATAATAATAAACAAGCTTTGATAATTTGTACCCAAGTAGTTGCTAACATTCCACCAAAAGTAACATAAATAATCATTAATGCCCCAACCATTAAAACGGCATAAGCATAATCCATACCAAATAATACTTGAATTAATTTTCCAGCTCCAACCATTTGAGCAATAAGGTATAAAACAACAACTGAAATAGAACCAAACGCAGCTAAAGTTCTAATCTCTTTTTGTCCTAATCTATAAGCAGCAATATCAGCAAATGTAAATTTACCTAAGTTTCTTAATTTTTCAGCCATAAAAAATAAAATAACAGGCCATCCAACTAAAAATGAAACTGCATAAATTACTCCATCGTAACCTTTCATATAAATAAGACCAGATACCCCAAGAAACGCAGCGGCAGACATATAATCACCAGCAATTGCTAAACCATTTTGAAAACCAGTAATTCCTCCACCTGCTGTATAAAAATCACTTGCAGATTTAGTTTTTTTAGCAGCCCAGTAAGTAACACCTAATGTTCCAGCTATGAAAACAAAAAACATAATAATTGCAGGAACATTAAGTTCTCTTTTTGTTGCTTCAAAAGTTGCATCACCAGCAGCAAAAGCTCCTAATGCAATGATTGAAATTAACGCTAAAATTTTCAACATTATATTAGCCCCTTTACATCTTTTTTAATTTCGTTAGTTAAATCTTCAAATTCACCATTTGCTTTTCTTACATAAATAAGAGTTGTGATAAAACTAAGTACTAATATTGCTAATGCAATAGGAAATGCTATTGTAGTAAGTCCATCACCGATTTTTGTTGCTAATAATTCTTTGTTAAATGCAATAACTAAAATATATGCATAAAACATTACTAATACAAAAATACCTAACTTGATTCCTAAACCATTTCTTTTTGAAACTAATTCTTTATACTTAGGATTAGATTCTATTCGTTCAACTAATTCGTCGTTCATTTTGCTTCCTTTTTCATCTAACACTTTTGGTGTTATCCTTGTGACTGACTAATCCATTTTTGCTTAATTTAATCATAGCTTTAAAATAGCAAAAATAGAAACGTTTTTTATTATACAAACTAATGTAAATTTAGAAACTCTTTTTATAATTATTGTATAAAAAATGTTCGGTCTTTGTAGATTTGTAACATAAAATTTGATTATAAATTATTAAATTTAATTATAAAAATTAAGAAATTATTAAGGTATATGAAAGAAACAGAATTATCATAAATTATTATATTTAATTGTTAATTTTAAGATTTTTTTAAGATTTTTAAAGTGGGAGATTGAATTATAAAAAAAGTATTACTAAAGAGAAGAATCTCTTTAGTAAAAAACTAGTGTGATTAGTGAGAAACCGCTCCATCAGCACCGATACCAGTTTCAGCTCTAATTTGTTGAGCTTCAAATCCAGCTTTGTCTTGTTCAGCTCTAGCAGATTTATCTGTGATAGAGAAGAACCAAATTCCAATAAATGCTACTGCAATAGAGAATAATGCAGGTTGTGTATATGGGAATATTTCTTTTTCAAATTTAAAGATGTCAACCCATACAGTTTTACTTAATACAACTAGAACAATTGCAGTAATTAATCCCATGAATCCACCAATAAATGCACCTCTTGTTGTTAATTTTGACCAATAGATTGATAAAATTAAGATTGGGAAGTTAGCTGAAGCTGCAAGAGCAAATGCTAAACCAACCATGAATGCAATATTTTGTTTTTCAAATGCAAATCCTAAAAGAATTGCTACAACACCAATAACTAAAACTGTTCTTTTTGAAACTTTCATTTCTTCTTCATCAGTCGCTTTACCTTTTCTAATAACGATTGCATATAAATCGTGTGCAATAGAGTTAGAAGCAGCAAGAGTTAATCCTGCAACAACCGCTAAGATTGTAGCAAAAGAAACAGCAGCAATAAATCCTAAGAAAATATCTCCACCAATAGCAGAAGATAAGTGAACTGCAGCCATATTATTTCCACCGATGATGTTTTTCATATCGATAACACCGTCTTTAAAGTACATAGTAGCTTCTGGACTTAATAAGAATACAACAGCACCTAAACCAACAACACCGATGATTAAGTAGAAGTAACCAATAAATGCAGTTGCATAAACAACAGATTTTCTAGCTTCTTTTGCATTATTAACAGTAAAGAATCTCATAAGAATATGAGGTAATCCAGCAGTTCCAAGCATTAATGCTAATCCTAAAGATATAGCAGATACAGGATCTTTTACGAATGGTCCAGGATTTAATATAGCATCATGTTTAGGGTGCATATTAACAGCCTCAGTAGCTAAAGAAAGGAATGAGAATCCATAGTGTGAAAGAACCATTAATGCCATAAATGTTACTCCAGATAAAAGTAATACAGCTTTAATAATTTGTACCCAAGTAGTAGCAAGCATACCACCAAATGTTACATAGATAATCATTAATACACCAACGATAACAACTGACCAACCATAAGGAATGTGGAATAATAATTCAATTAATTTTCCAGCTCCAACCATTTGAGCAATTAAGTAGAAAGTAACAACTGTTAAAGAACCACAAGCAGCAAGAATTCTGATTCTTTGTTCATCTAATCTATATGCAGCAATATCAGTAAAGTTAAATTTACCTAAGTTTCTTAATTTTTCAGCCATTAAGAATAAAATAATTGGCCAACCAACTAGGAATCCGATAGCATAAATCATACCGTCAAAACCATGTAAGAAAATCATTCCAGAAATACCAAGGAATGAAGCAGCAGACATATAATCTCCAGCGATTGCTAAACCATTTTGGAATCCTGTGATTCCTCCACCAGCTGTATAGAAATCTGAAGCAGATTTTGTTTTACTAGCAGCCCATTTTGTAATACCCATTGTTGCAACAATGAATACAAAGAACATTGCAACAGCTGATACATTTAATGTATCTGCAGCAGCAGCACCTTCAGCAGCAAAAAGTGCTAAAGAAGATAAACCTAAAAGAGTAAGTATTTTTAACATTATAAAATATCCTTTACATCATTTTTAATAGCCATTTCTAAGTCTTCAAACTCTCCATTTGCTCTTACAACATAAATAAGAGTTGTAATAAAAGCGATTACAATAATTCCTGCTCCAATAGGCCAACCAATACTCATAACACCATCAGCTGATAATTTTGTAGCAAAAAATTCTTTATTAAATGCAATAGTTAAAACGAAACCATAATAAACTACTAACATAAAGATTGCTAATTTTGCAGCAAAAGAACTTCTTTTTGAAACAAGTTCTGTGTATTTAGGATTATTTTTAATCCTGTCTACCAATTCTTTATTCATTTTTTCTCCTTAAATAAGATTCATTGCAATTATAAAATATATTAGTTGCAATTACATAGCATTATTAAAAAAATATGATAAATTTATGAAATTTATGTAGATTTTATGTAAAAAATAGATTAGTTATAAAAAAAAGTATTTTTTTTAGGTGATAAATAGTTCAATTTTAAGAACATCATAGCTGTCATTATTGCATCATTTAAAGCATCATGTTTCCCAAGAGAGGGAATATCAAGATTTTTTAGTATCGTATCAAACCTTAAATCGATAAATTCATAATGAGTAGATCTCTTTCTTATTTTATAATAGATTGAAGATACTTCTATTGTTTCATTTGGAAGTTTTATTCCAATAAACTCTTTTGTATATCTTGAAATAATAGCAACATCAAATTTTATGTAATAACCAACTATTGGTCTTGAACCAATAAATTCTAATAGTTGATAAATTGCATCTTGTGGATTTATTCCATTTTCTAAATCTATTGGTCTTATATGATGTATTTTTATTGATTCAGGATTGATATTTTTAGAGGGTTTTAGAAAAATATTAAAAGTTTTTCTCATTAGAATTTTATTCTCTTTTATATGAACAGCTCCAATTGAGAGTATTTCATCTTTTTTTGGATTTAATCCACTTGTTTCACAATCTAAACATACATATTCATTTGGTGTTGGTTCATCAAATAAAAAATCAAATCTTTCATCTGTTAATTTTTTTCTATTCCAATTTTTTAAAAAGTTATCAAACATTATGAAATTTTGTCAGTTCTAAAAGTATAAGAGATAAATTTTTTAAACTCATTTATGATTTTGAAAGAGTCTTTTAATAAATCTCTTTCGATTTTCCCTAGAGTTTGCGTATTTATTTCGTTATTGATTTTTTTATTATTTTGAATACTTTCAAGTTGAGCTTTTAATCTTAGAGTATTTACCACATCAAAAGCTTCCAATAATTCAGCTGCTTTTTCTTTTTCTAAAACTTTTCTCTCTTCTAGTATTTTTATTCTTTTTACAGTTGTTGTTTCTCTTATTTTTTCCTTCAAAGCTAAACTTCTAATACCTTGAACTATTGGAAAAACACCTGCTTTTTTTATATCAATAGTATTTGATTTATTCATAAAATAAGTAAGTGTATTTGGTGTATCAAATATTAAAGTTGCTTTTGCAAAATATGCCATAAAAACATCTTTATCATGAAGTTTATTAAATAAATTGTCTTTTAGATTGATTAATAACTCTTTATCCCCAGCAACTGCAAAAGAGTCAAAGAAAATCGCTAAATCCATATAGTTTTGCATATCAGGAGCTTCAATCCATTTTGTAGTTTCATTTTTATAATCACTTACTGTTTTACACCAAAATGGATTTGAAACCATAATATTACCCTCACACGATGGGTATCCAAAATCAATTAGATGTTTTGTGATTTCATTCATATAAGGTCTATATTGTTCAACATCAACTCCATCTTTTACAACAAGAGCGTTATCTTGGTCTGTTTTTATTATTTGTTCATTTCTTCCTTCACTTCCCATAACAATAAAACAGGCATTTTCTCTTAACTCTTTTGGCAAAACTAAAGAGTAGAGTTTTTGGTAAACTTTTGTATTTAACTGACCAATTAAGTTCGAAATATGATTTACTTTTACACCTTTTGCTTGAAGACTTTTAATAATATTTATTAAATCTTTACTAGCATATTTTAACTCTTCAATATTTTTAGCTTTTTTAATTTTTGAATCAACAATATATGTGTGATTTGCAAAATGTGAAAGAACATCAATTTGTTCTAAGATACCAATTAATTCAAATTTATTATTTATAACTCCAACTCTTTTGATATTTTTTTTAATTAATAAAGTCAAAGCTTCAAATAAATAATCATCGTTAAAAACAGTTAAAAGAGGAAATGTTGCAATATCTTTTACAGGAATGGTTAAATCTCTACCCTCAAGTAAAACTTTTATTTTAAGAAGTGAATCTGTAATAATTCCATATTCGCCAGTTTTTCTTTTTACAATAATACTTGAAGTTTTATATTCCATAGATTTCTCAATGGCGTCGATTAATTTTGTCTCTTCATCAATAATACAAGCCTCTTGGATAAGTGTATCTTCAACCCTTGCAATCATAAATGATGATAATTCAGATGTGTACTCTTTGTGTTTTAAAGTTTGAATTTTGTTTACCAAATCTTTTAAGAAATAGTCTTTGAATTGTTGATTAAGTTCTAATAATTTTAAAAAACTATTTTTTTCTAATTCATAACAAATCAAATCTTCATAAACTTTAAATGTAGTATTACATTTTCCATAAATTAGGGAGTTTGAATCAAAAGAGTCTTGGTAATGATAATCCATAACTACTATATTTTCATCTGAATATTCATAAACTGAACCTTTGATTATGATGAAAAAATAGTTAGGGATTTTTTCTTGAGTTATTAAAATTGAATCCTTAGGATAATATGCAATATCCATATGTTTTATACACATATCCATTTCTTCTTGTGTTAAAACTTGAAAAGGATGAATATTTGAAAGAAAAGTTTGTTGGTCTTGGATACTCATTTAGTTACCTATTTAGTAAAAGTATACCCTAAGGTATACTTTTTATTTTTTAATGTTCGATTGGTTTGGAAGCACCTGATGGAATTCTAATTCTTTCAACAAGGTCTTGAATATGTTCTGGCGGAGGAGGAGTCATTCTTGATACCACAAATGCAACGATTAAGTGTAATAAAGTTCCAAATGTTCCAATTCCTGTTGGATCTATTCCAAATAGATAATCTTTTGGATCTCCCCCTAAAAATACAAAATAAACAATATATCCAAATGTAAAAGTAAGACCCACAATAATCCCTGAAATAGCACCTTCTTTGTTCATTCTTTTATCAAATATTCCAAGAATAATTGTTGGAAAAAATGCAGCAGCAGCTAAACCAAAAGCAAATGCTACAACTTGTGCAACAAAACCTGGAGGATTAATTCCTAAATAACCAGCAACTAAAATAGCAACAATCGCTGAAATTCTAGCCCACATTAACTCAGTGTTTTCACTTAATGTAGATCTTCCAGTTATTTTATTTTTAAAAATAATTTGTCCCATTAAATCGTGAGAAATTGAAGATGCAATTACAAGTAATAAACCAGCAGCTGTTGATAAAGCAGCAGCTAAAGCTCCAGCTGCAATTAATGCAATAACCCAATTTGGTAAATTTGCAATTTCTGGATTTGCAAGAACCATAATATCAACATCAACATATAGTTCATTTGCGATGCCATTACCTTTTTCTAGCTCAGCTTCTAAAGGGGCAGGTTTTCCATTAGTTGTTAATTTATGACCATCTTTATCTCTATTTTCACCATCATAAACAGGTTTAGCACCTTTACCTTCAAATGCCACACCAGAAGCATATTGAATTTTCCCATCACCATTTCTATCATTCCAAGCTAATAGTCCACCATTTTCCCAAGTCTGAAACCATTTCCCATTGTTAATAGTTCCGTCTACATTTCTAGCGTCACCATTTACAAATGCTTCGTATTCAACATTTTGTACATTTTTGATTAAATTTATTCTTGAAAAAGAAGCAACTGATGAAATAGTCGTATATAAAATTGCAATAAATAATAATGCCCAACCAGCTGAAATCCTTGCATCTTTAACTGTTGGAACTGTAAAAAATCTAACAATAACATGAGGTAATCCAGCAGTTCCAAGCATTAAAGCTGTTGTTAACATAAACATATTCCATAAATTACCAGGTTTTGTATATTCTGCAAATCCTAAATCTACTAAAGCTTGATCAAGGGCGTGAAGAAGAAAAGTTCCCTCCGGAATAACTTGAACTCCTGTATTAAAAGCAAAAGTTGTTTGTGAGAAAATACCTAGTTGTGGTAAAAAAGTATCTGTTACTTGTAATGATAAAAAGATTGCTGGAATCATATATGCAAAAATCATAACCATATATTGAGCAACTTGAGTATAAGTAATACCTTTCATTCCTCCAAGAACTGAATAAAAAAATACTATACCCATACCAATAATAACACCTGTGTTAATATCAACTTGTAAGAATCTAGCAAAAACGATTCCTACCCCTCTCATTTGTCCTGCAATATAAGTAAACGATACAAAAATAACTCCAATAATAGCAACTAACCTTGCCACATCAGAATAATATCTATCTCCTACAAAATCAGGTACAGTAAATTTTCCAAATTTTCTTAAATATGGAGCTAAAAGCATTGCAAGCAGAACATATCCACCTGTCCATCCCATTAAGTAAGCACCACCATCTGAACCTTTAAAAGAGATAATTCCTGCTAATGAGATAAATGAAGCAGCTGACATCCAATCAGCAGCCGTTGCCATACCATTTGAAATTGGATGAACTCCGCCACCAGCAACATAAAATTCTTTTGTTGAACTAGCTTTTGCCCAAAGTGCAATACCAATATAAGTTGCAAAAGAGATACCTACAAATAGATAAATTAATGATTGTAAATCCATTATTATTGTTCCTTATTCATTTACGCCATATTTTTCGTCTATTCCTGTCATTACTTTTACATAAACAAAAATTAATATGACAAAAACATATATCGCGCCTTGTTGTGCGAACCAATAACCTAATTTAACTCCACTAATTTCAATAGCATTAAGTTCATTGATAAATAGAATCCCACAACCAAAAGAGAATACAAACCAAACTAATAATAATTTAACAATCATCGAAATATTTTCTCTCCAATATGCTTGCGCTTTTTCTGGACTCATTTTATGTTCCTTATAAATTTTGATAAAAAAAAAGATATTAAATAATTAAATTTGCAAATTATAATAGTAGTAAATAGCAAAAGAATAGCAATTATTATTTTTTAAGGATAAAGTAAATGGGATTTATATCTTTATAGAGAGACAGTAACCCCTAAGAAAGGAGTTTATGCTGAATAATATCTATCGATTTTATATCCAAGACCTCGAATATTTTTTATAAAATCTTCCTTTAATGCTTTTTTTAATCTTGAAATTTCAGCTCTAATTGTAGGATTATCAATATCTTCACCATCCCAAATATCAATTCTAAATCTTTCAAAATCTACAATCATATTTATATTCAACGCAAGAATATGAATAATCTCTAGTTGTTTTTTTGTAAGATTTTGAGGTTCTCCATTAAAATATAGGGTTTGTTTATCTTTTGAGTAAGAATAATTCTCAGAGAATTTAATGTGAGAAGTATTATTTTGTTCTTTTTTTAAAATTTGATTTATTTTAATTCCCAATTCACCTAAATGAAAAGGTTTTTTAATATACTCTCTACAACCTAAATTATAGGCTTTAGAAATATCTTCAATATCAATAAGAGCTGAAATAAAAATAGTAGGAATATAAATTTTTTTACTATTTAATTCACTTAATATTTCAAATCCATCTTTAGTTGGAACATTAATATCTAATATCAATAAATCATAACTAACAGCATCAAGTCTGTCTAAAACCTCTTGACCATCGCAAAAACTTTCAACCATATGACCTATATTCTTTAAATATTCACTAATCGCATTATTTAGCATCAATTCATCTTCAAGCAGAAGTATCTTCATTTATTTTGAACCTATAAGTAAATTTTGTCTCTTTTTCATTTGAATCTAAATCGATTATAACTAAATTTTTATCACATATATCTTTTACAATTTTTAATCCAAGCCCAAATCCACCTCTTGCATTATTTTCCCTATAAAAGTCATCAAAAATTTTATTTTGTTGTTCAATCTTTTTTGAGTGAGTTGAAACGCTAAATTCTATCTCTTCATCATTGATATAATGTAATTTTACATTTATTGGTGATTTAGCAAAAGAGTATTTAATTGCATTTGATAGATTATTGTCTATTACCCTTTGAAGTTCTGTAATATTAAATTTTATGTAAATATCATCTTCAATATCAATTACAAAATGTAGAGAATTAGAAAGAGCAATTTCATCAAAAAACTCTATTCTTGAAGTTAAAATTTTTGAAAATTCTAAATACTCTTTTTCATATACAACTCTATCTTTTTTTACTAAATATGATAAATCATCATAAATATATTGAATTATCTTTGAGCCAGATTCTATATTTGTAATATATTTATTATTTGGTATTTTCATTTTAAGTAAATCAATATTTGTTCGAATTATTGATAAAGGAGTATTGATTTCATGAACTGAATTTTTAATGAATTTTTTTTGTGATTCAATTAAATTTGTTAATTCACTTGTTTTTTCATTTACTTTGTATTCAAGATTTTTATTTAAATCTTCAAGCATATTTGTTCTTAACTTTATGTTGTTCATCGCATCTGTTGCATAATTTGCAATAACTTTAAATTCTCCAAAAATTAATCTGTTTTGGTTAATTGGTTTATCATCTTTTTGGGATTCTTTAAAATATTTTCCAATCTCTTTAACATCATTTACAATTAAAATAGTGGCATTTTTATAAATAAATATAGAGTATAAAACAAGCATAATAGTAAGTGAAGTTATTTGTAAAGTGTAGTTTGAAATTTTTTGATTATAACTTTCTTCTTTCTCTTTTACTAATTTATCAATTTCATCTAAATAAACACCTTTACCAATTGTCCAATTCCATTTATCATAAGATTTTGCGTAAGATATTTTATTTACTTGTTTTCCAATTTCAGGTTTATACCAAATATACTCAACATAACCTCCTAAATATTTTTTTGAAGCTTTTATGAGTTCTTTTATAACTTCGGTGTTATGAATATCTTTTATTTCAAGAAAATTTTGTCCAATATTGTTTTTAAATACAGAATCATGAACTAAATTTCCATTAAAATCATAAATAAAAATATATTCATTTGGACTGGCACTAATTCGTAATTTTTGTACAATTTCAACAACTTCTTTTTGAATAGTCTCTTGTGATTTTTTATCTTTATTAACTTCATTGTAATAATCAATAAAATTTATTACATAGTTAACATGATTTTTTATGAGTTCTTTTTGATTGTCAGTGTAATCATTTTTTAAAGTTTGTATTTTTTCTTGTAAATCTTCATGGGCATTACTAATAATAATAAAAGTAAAAAAAGAGATTAGAACAATAATAAATAAAATACTATAAACGATTAAATGGTATAAACTTTTTGCTTTTAACATTAAAAACCTTTTTTTTAATTGAAGGTATAATATCAAGTTTTATATGAGAAGTTACTTTGAAAGATTTTTATAAGTGGCGCGGTTGAAGGGACTCGAACCCTCGACCTCCTGCGTGACAGGCAGGCATTCTAACCAACTAAACTACAACCGCACTAAAAGATACTATTTATAAAAATAAATAGAAGTCACTGAAATAAAATTTAAAAATCAATGCTACTGCATTTTAAGATTCTTAAAAGTGGTGGTCGATATAAGACTCGAACTTATGACATCTACCTTGTAAGGGTAGCGCTCTACCAACTGAGCTAATCGACCGTTTGTTGCATATAAAACTTGGTGACCCCTAGGGGATTCGAACCCCTGTGGCATGGATGAAAACCATGAATCCTAACCGTTAGATGAAGGGGCCAAGACTATGCAACAATAAAAAATGGTGACCCGTGATGGATTCGAACCATCGGCCCCCTCATTAAAAGTGAGATGCTCTACCGGCTGAGCTAACGGGTCACATAAACAATATAAAAGTGGCGCGGTTGAAGGGACTCGAACCCTCGACCTCCTGCGTGACAGGCAGGCATTCTAACCAACTAAACTACAACCGCACTAAAAGATACTATTTATAAAAATAAATAGAAGTCACTGAAATAAAATTTAAAAATCAATGCTACTGCATTTTAAGATTCTTAAAAGTGGTGGTCGATATAAGACTCGAACTTATGACATCTACCTTGTAAGGGTAGCGCTCTACCAACTGAGCTAATCGACCGTTTGTTGCATATAAAACTTGGTGACCCCTAGGGGATTCGAACCCCTGTGGCATGGATGAAAACCATGAATCCTAACCGTTAGATGAAGGGGCCAAGACTATGCAACAATAAAAAATGGTGACCCGTGATGGATTCGAACCATCGGCCCCCTCATTAAAAGTGAGATGCTCTACCGGCTGAGCTAACGGGTCACATTGTTTCCGATTTTGTAGATGTTCTACTTAAATTGGACTGGAATTATAGTGCAATTTATTTTATTTGTCAAGAGAATTTAGAATAAATTTTGAAATTTCTTTTAGCGCTACTTTTGCAGCTTGAATTTGCACCTCTTCCCTTGAACCACTAAAATTATGTACAGCCACCATTTTATGGTTATTTGAGTCACCTAAACCAATTACAACAGTACCTACTGGTTTATTATTTGTTGCACCATTTGGACCTGCAATTCCTGAGATAGCAATAGCAAAATTTGCGTCAAATTTCTTAATAACTCCATCTAACATCTCATTTACAACTTCACAACTAACAGCACCATACTTTTCTAAAGTCTCATTTTTTACATTTAATTCTTGATTTTTTATTTTATTAGAGTAAGTGACAATACTTCCATTAAAAATGTCAGATGAACCTGATATCTTTGTAATCATACTAGCTACTAATCCACCTGTGCATGATTCTGCTGTTGTTATTGTTTGTTTATTAGCTCTTAAAAGGTTTTGAAGTTCTATCATATCAGTTTCATTAAAAATATTATCAAACATGGTTTAATTGCCTTTAATAGTAGTTTATTTGTATTTTATAATGATTAATATTAAAAAAAGAGAGGAGAAAGGATAAATGGATATGTAAAATAAGAGAATAAACTCTTATTTATACATATATATTAGAAAAATATTAAGCGATTTCTGGATCAGTATAATCAGCTAAGAATTTGTCTTCATAGAAAGTTTTACCTAAATGAGCACAAACTTTTTTAATATCTCTTTCTGCATTTCCTAAACAAGAAGTTGCACCTGGAGATGGAGTCATGTTAAAGATAATTCCTTCAAGTTCAGTAATTGAAGCTTCACCTAACATTAATTTTTTCTCATTTTTATTTAAAACTTGAGGTCTAACCCCTCCAAATCCTTTTGCGTATTCAATATCATCTACACTTAAAGATGGAACGATTTTTCTTGCATCTTTTACGAATAGACCTTTATTGATACCTGGAACTTCAAATAAGAAGTTTTTAAATACGTAATTTCTAATATCTGAATCTTTTAATAAGTCCCAGAAAATTTTCATAATGCTTCCATCAAAGTTTAATGTTTTTAAACATTGGAAGAATGATTTTCCACCTTTATATCTTTCAAGAACTAATAAGGCAAGTGCTGTTGGTCCAAATCTTGTTTTTCCATTTTCTAAAATATCTGGATCTCCATGAAGTGCAGCAAATGGTAATTTGTCATTTTGTACCATGTAAACTTTACCATTTAAGTAAGTTCCATTTGTAATATAGAATGATCCTGCCATTGATAAAGAACCCATGTGTTTTCCGTAACCCATTTTATGAGCTAAGAATAATGAGTGAGCACCAGCATCAACAACTACGAAATCAGCAGTATAAACTGTACCATTAACTGTTGTTAATTTAAATTTATTACCGATTTTTTCAATTTCTTCAACTTCAGAGTTAAAATAAACATCTGTTGTTTTAGATGGATCTGCTGCTTTTCCAGCTTTAACTAATTCTTTTGTCATTTCTCCAAAATCAACAGTTGTATATTGGTCATTTGTACCCATAGCAACGATTGGTTCTGGTCTATCTTTTGTTCTTTCTTTATCAGCATAAACTAATAAAGGTTCTTTTTCTCTTAAAGCTTCTTTGTCCCATAATTCTAAGTATGGAAAAATTTCTTTAAATTTGTTATATCTATCAGTTATAAACTGAACTTCTTTTTCTCCAACTCCAAGAGCCATTTTTTGATGTTTAAACATAATTTTATCTTGTAAATTATATGCTAAACAAAACTTTTCAATCATTTTTGCAGTTCTTTTTGTGATTTTAGCTTTGTCAAAAGTATAATTAGTTTCAATGTCTCCAACGTGGATTGTTTGAGAGTTACTTGTTCCTTTTGAGTTTAAAGTTGCAAGATCTTCATATTTTTCAAGTAAACAAATGTTACTTACATCTGAATATTTTGCTAATTCAAAAAATAAAGCTGCTCCTGAGATTCCCCCACCAATAATTGCTACTTCATAGTGTTTTTCGTTCATTTATCTTTCCTATGTATTTGTGAAATATCCGAAGATTCTATCATATTAAATTTATATTTTACATAAAAGAGTATAGATATTTTTTAATTATATTAATAAATTATAGATTTTAGTAACATTAATAACTATTAGATAGTTTTGATAAATTTATTTTTAAACTAAATTAGATATAATCAATACTTTAATTAAAAACTATAAATATTTTGAATATCAAAGGTGTGATAATGGATTATAAAGAGAGTTTACTGCTTCCAAAAACAGATTTTCCAATGAGAGGAAACCTTCCTCAAAATGAACCTATTAAATATAAACAATGGGATGAAAAAAAAGTTTACGAAAGAATGAAACAAAATAGAGTAGGTTGTGAATCATTTACACTTCACGATGGACCTCCTTATGCTAATGGAAATATTCATATTGGACATGCACTAAATAAAATTTTAAAAGATATTATCAATAAATT
>JAQUIV010000107.1 GCA_028681275.1 Aliarcobacter sp. | reverse complement strand
TTGAAGATTATTATGTGCGTGAATTCCTATTTTTTTACCAGCTTTTTGAGCAACTTTTAGGTATTTGTCTGTTAATTTTTTGATTTGTTCAGGGTAGAAAGAACCAAAACTATCAGCAATATAAATAACATCAACATTTGTTTTTGCTAATTGTGCTAAAACTTCATCTAATTCATCATCAAATGATTTTGAAATAGCCATAATATTTACAGTTGTTTCATAACCTTTTGCATGAGCATCTTCGATTAATTCGATTGCTGCTGGGATTTGGTGAATATATGTTGCAATTCTTATCATATCAACAACACTATCTTTTTTAGGAATCAATTCTTCTTTTAAACTTCTTCCAATATCAGCCATAACAGCAATTTTCATATCTGTATCGTTGTTTCCAACGATTCTTCTAATATCTTCTTCTTTACAGAAATTCCAAGGACCATATTCATCAACGCTCATAATTGTAGGTGATACATTTTTCCCGATTTCCATATAATCAACACCAGCAGCTACGCAAGTTTCATAATGTGCTTTTACAAATTCATCACTGAAATGGTAGTTATTTACTAATCCACCATCTCTGATTGTGCAATCAAAAACTTTTATATCTTCTCTAACTGTTAGTATTGAACCTTTTTTTTCAATCATTAATTGTTCCTTGTTCTTTCTTCTAAATAATTACTTATATCATACCTAAAAGGCTCTCAAATCAATCTTTAATAAGAGCTCATTCCTAAAACTTCTTCTACTTTATTGTAAGAATAAAAAGCAAAATTCTTATTTTTTGCCTTAATTGTGTATACAGCCATTCTATCTGCTAGTTCATTTCCCTCAACTCCAGCGTGACCTTTTACATGGTTTATCTCTATTTTATCTTTTAATTTTTCATATAAAGTGTGAGCTTCAATTATTAGTTCAAGATTTTTAATCTCTCCACCTTTTTTGCTCCAACCATTCTTTTTCCATGAATATGCCCAAGTTGTAATACAATCAATTGCATATTTTGAGTCTGAAAAAATAGAGATGATATTTTCACTACTTGTTTGTCTAGCAATCACTAAAGCTTGATGTAAAGCATTTAATTCAGCGATATTATTTGTTCCTTCTTCCTCATATGCACCATAAAGTAAAACAGGATTTCTTTTATTTGAATAAATTGCCAATCCACTTCCAGCATTTCCAGGATTTCCAGAACATGCTCCATCACAATAGATTCTTATATGTTCTTCATCTTCGTTTATTTGAACTTTTTCTTCAGTTTTCTCTTTTGGAAGTTCATAAACTGATTTTGGTTTTATGTTATTAAATTCTAAAACCATATGATAATTTTTGATGATTTGTTCTTGTGCTTTTTGCGACAAATCACCTTTTAAAAGCATAAGTAAATTCATATCATTTTTTGAAACTTCTTTATGTAAAGCTTGATTTTTCCAGTTTTCATCACTTGGATAATCTAAACCTAAAATTTTAAATTGCTCTTTATTTAATGTATCTTTATGGGAAATCAATTGAATAAAATTATTGTCTATTTTCATATATTATTATCTTTATATTTTTTAATTTGAAAAGAATTGTACTTAAATATACTATAACCCTTGCTTTTATTTTTTTATTCAGTTAGACTGTATGCACTAAAGATGAATCGAGTTTCATCTGTTATTTGCCTTTTATTGATTACCCACAGCGTTAATATTACTCATTTAGACAACAAGCTCATAATTTATCTTTTTAATTACTTCATTAAATTGAAGAAAAAAAAGGAAATCATATGTCAATTACACATATAAAAACAAACAAAAAAATCGAAGTTTTATTAAGACTTTTACAAAATAATGAAAGTTTAGAGGACGCTAGTTCTAAAGCTGGATTAAACATTGAAGAAACAAAATCAATAATTAATAATAAGAAAAACTAATCATTTAATTATTATTTATTCTAAACTAATCCGATTTCTCTTGATTTTAGTCATTACTTATATAAGAAAATTCAGTTATACTTTTCAAAAATAAAGATATGGAGAAGTGTATGCTTTCAAAGTTGTCAATTAAACAAAAATTGATTTTAATAATGTTGATACCGCTTTTTGTTGTTATTTTATTAGCAGCAAAATTAGCAGTAGATTCTTTTAGTACATCTAAAAATCTAAAAGATTTAGATAATGTGGTTGTTCTTTCTGTAAAAATTGGGGATTTAGTTCATGAAACTCAAAAAGAAAGAGGTATGACTGCTGGATTTTTAGGAAGTAATGGAGAAAAATTCAAAACGGAACTTCCTGCTCAAAGGTTAGTAGTTGATGAAAAACTTAAAGAATTAAATGGTTTTTTAAATACATTTAATAAAGATGTTTATGGTTCGGAATTTTTAGAAAATTTAAATAATGGTCTTAAAAAACTTCAAGATTTAAATGCTACAAGAAATGGTGTAAATAATCTATCTATAAATGCTAGTGTTGCAATTACTTATTATACAGATGCAAATACTCTGTTATTAAATGTAATTGGAAATATTACAAAACTATCAAATAGTTCTAACGTATCACAAGAATTAGTATCTTACATGAGTTTTTTATTGTCAAAAGAGAGAGCTGGAATCGAAAGAGCAGTTGGTACAAATACTTTTGCTAAAAACAGTTTTGGTGAAGGAATGAAAGCTAAATTTTATACTTTGGTTGCTGAACAAAATGCTTATATGGATGCATTTTTAAAAGTAAGTAGTTTAGAAATGATTGATTTTTATAAAAAAACTTTTCAAGGTGAATCAATAAGCGAAGTTGAAAAAATGAGAAAAGTTGCTTTATATAGTGATATTGATTCAAACTTTAAAATTGATGCAAATCATTGGTTCAAACAAATGACTGATAAAATCAATATTTTAAAAAAAGTTGAAGAGCATATTTCTTTAAGTTTAATAAATACTATTGAAAAAGAGATGGATAAAGCTAGTCAAAATATGATTATATTTGGACTTTTAAGTGCATTTGGTGTTGCTTTAACTATGATTTTAGCAAGAACTATTGCCTTTACTATTTTAATTGATGTTGATTCAGTTAAAAGAGGTGTTGAAAACTTCTTTGCATTTATTAATTTTGAAAAAGATGATATTGAACTTATCAAAGTTAAATCGAACGATGAGTTAGGAATGATGTCAAGAATTATCAATAAAAATATTGAAGATACAAAAGCAAATATTCAAAAAGATAGAGCTTTGATAGCTGATACGATTAGAGTTGCAAATCAGATAAATAAAGGTTATTTAGATTCAAAAATAGAGTTAGGTTCAAATAATCCATCTTTAAATGAACTAAAAAATATTATAAATGAGATGTTAGGAACTTTAAATACGAATATTTCAAATATTCTAAAAGTTTTAACTTCTTATTCAAAACTAGATTTTAGACCAAAATTAGCAGAAAATGATTTAGAAGGTCTTATTAAAGAGCTTGAAAAAGATGTGAATATTTTAGGTGAAGTTATCACTCAAACTTTAATGGAAAACAAAAGAATTGGAATTGTTTTAAGTTCTAATGCAAATACATTAACTCAAAATATGCAAGGAATTGCAACTGCTGCAAACTCTCAAGCAGCATCACTTGAAGAAACAGCAGCATCACTTGAAGAGATAACTTCAAACATCACAAACAATACGCAAACAGCTATAAAAATGGCAAGTTTTGGAAATAAAGTTAAAGAATCAATTACTTTAGGACAAGAATTAGCAAATAAAACTGTTCTTTCAATGGAAGATATAAATTCTCAAACAACAGCTATTAGTGAAGCAATTACAATTATTGACCAAATTGCTTTCCAAACAAATATCTTGAGTTTAAATGCAGCTGTTGAAGCAGCAACTGCTGGAGAAGCTGGAAAAGGATTTGCAGTTGTGGCAGGAGAAGTTCGAACACTTGCAAGTAGAAGTGCAGAAGCTGCTAAACAGATAAAAGAGTTAGTTCAAAATGCCCAAAAGAAAACTCAAGAGGGTAAAGATATTGCATCTGATATGATAGATGGATATTCTGAATTAAATAAAAATATATCAACAACTTTAGATTTGATTGATAATGTTACAACAGCAAGTAAAGAGCAATCAGCAGGTATGGTTCAAATAAATGATGCGGTTAATAATCTTGACCAAATAACACAAATAAATGCTCAAAATGCTTCACAAGCAAATGAAATTGCTCAAGAAACACTTGATATTTCAAATACAATTATTACTCAAGCAGATGCAAAAGAGTTTAATGGGAAAAATTCTTTTTAGAGAGTTTTGAAAGTTTGAAGAAGTAATGAAGAGTAAGAGATAAATTTTTATCTCTTACTCTTCTTCTTTATATCTTCTTCCGTTAAAAGTTAAAACAGTATCAAGTCTAATTTGGTCATTTTTATTTAAAATCACATATTCAATTCCATCAATTACACTCATAGTTTGTATTAAACCTTTGATAGTCTTTTTTTCACCATTTTCTAAATAAACAACAGTTGAGGGAATTTTTCTTTGCATTGCCACATTTAATTGGTCGAAAAATTCACATGAAATTGGTGTATACATTATTTTATCTCGTCAATAATTTCTAAAAGTTGCTCTTGAACTTCTTGCGCTAATTCAATTAAATCAGGATTTATATCATCAACCAATTGAACTAAAGAGTTCATAGCTATCATTGTATCTCCATCTTGAGTGTAAACAGAGATTTTACAAGGCATGATGATTGAAAGTGACATATCTTCACTTAAAAATTTTTCAGCAACAATAGGATTACAAATATCAACAATTTGGCACTCATTTCCTAAGTCTATTCCCTTTGATTTTAAAGTCTCTTGTACATTATGAATATGTTGAATTCCATATTTATATCTTGGAGCAACTTCTTTTAAAGAATCGATAACTTCTTGAACACTTTTATTTGAGATTTCCATATATTGCATATAATTTCCTTTGCTAATTTATTAATTTTTGTAGATTATAACTAATTAGTTTTTATAAAAAGCCAATTTTTTTACTTCTAACTTATCAAACATTGATAACATATTGTAATAATTTTTGTGTAAAGCTCTATTTATTAAATAACCATTTCCCTCAAGAACATCAACAGCTTTTTGGATTTTTTCTTTTCCATAAACATTATATAAAGCAGTTTCATAGTTTTCCCATTCAAGACCATCATTTTGCATTCTGATTAATTGAGCTACTAAATGACCAAATTTATTGTTTGAAAATTCTAAAATTTCTAAAGCATCATCATACTCTTCTAAAAGAAGTAACATTTGAGCTTTAAAATCTCCCATTGTGAAGTTTTCTTCAAAAATAACACCAATATATAACTGCATATTTAAAGAATCATCTAAACTATCAACAGTGTCTAAAAT
>JAQUIV010000106.1 GCA_028681275.1 Aliarcobacter sp. | reverse complement strand
ATTTTTTCTAATGATTGAAACTTCATCTAAATTTAGTTTAAAATCAAAAAATTGTTTAGATACAAGTGAAAGTTCTTGAAGTTTTTCATTTGCAAAAGCTAACCATGATTTTATCTCCTTATCAAGATTATCTTCATATTTTAATGAAAAAGGAACATGTAAAAGTGAACAAGAAGTTCCAACAATAATATTTTCTTTATTCACAACTTTTGAGATTTTATTTAAAAGTTGAATTTTGTCTTGAAAATTACTTTTCCAAATATTTCTTCCATCAATAACTCCAGCTATTAAAACTTTATTTGAGTTTTTGATAAGCTCTATTGCCTCAAAGTTTTTATTCCCGTATATAAAATCTAATCCTAAAGCCCAAATTGGAGTATTAACTAATATTTTTGTAGCTTCATTCGAGTGTTCAAAATATGTTGTTACAACTATTTTTATATTTTGTGCAACATTTGCTAAAGAATCATAAACCGGTTTGATTAAAGATAAAACTTTTGAATCTAAATCTTTTACAAATAAAGGTTCATCAAATTGAACTACAATTTCATCATCTAATTTTGAGATTTCTTCTAATAACTCTTTATAAACTTCAACTACTTTATTTATATGTAAAAAAACATCACTATTATCAACACTTTTTGATAAACCTAAATATGTAATTGCACCAATTAGATTAATTTTTGTTTTTATTCCTAACTCTAAAGCCTCTTTATACTCTTCAATTACTTTGTCACTATTTAGTTTAAATGTACTCTCTTTAGAAATCTCAGGAACAATATAATGGTAGTTTGTATTAAACCATTTTGTCATTTCCATTGCAACACAAGTTTCATTTCCCCTTGCCATTGCAAAATATAACTCTTCGTCTTTTAGGTTTTCAAATCTTTTTGGAATTGCTCCTAATAAAATAGAAGTATCTAACATATTATCATAATATGAAAAATCATTTGAAGAGATAAACTCTATCTTTGCTTCTTTTTGATAGTTCCAATGTCTTTTTTTTAGTTGACTTGCCACATATTTTACATCACCAAAATCACTTTGTTTTGCCCAATATTTTTCTAAAACTTTTTTAAGTTCTCTTTTTTCTCCAATTCTTGGAAATCCTATTACGTAATTTTTTTGCATAATTAATCCTATTAATATATTTTTGTTTTTGATTTTTTGTTATAAGTGATTAATTAGAAAATAGGTGGATGAACGCCAGTTCTTCTGAATGCGAAGAATGTGTCATAATAAGGACATCTGGGAATAAATTTAAAAAGAGCAACAGCTAAGGCAGTTCTTCTTTTAAAAACACAGTCACAATGGCAAGGTTTTTTATTTTGAATAAAACAAGATAATAAATTTTCTTGAAGTAGTGGAGGGGATTCTTCTTCCTCTTCATTTGAAGAAATTTTTAATTTTGTAGTTAAATGATTTTTACTAGATGTAATTACACTATGTAATGTAATAGCAACAGAGTGTGCTTGAATTGAACAAAGAGTAAAATATTTTTTTCCAAAACCATTAAGTAATTTCAACGAAAACCTTTATTATAAATAGGGTCGAAGTGTAAATAATATATGCTTAATTATAAATAAAAATAAATATGATATGATTCCAACAAAAAAAGGGTAGATTTTACTTTGAAATTTACATTTGTAACACTTTTCCCAAATTTAATTGAGCCATATTTTTATGATTCTATTTTAAAAAGAGCAATCGAAGCAAATTTTATATCTTATGAGTTTTATAATCCAAGAGATTTTACAACTAATAAACATAAAAAAGTTGATGACCAAATGGTAGGTGGTGGGGCAGGAATGCTTTTAACTTGTCAGCCATTATTTGATTGTTTGGATGAAATAAAAAGTAAAGATGAAGAAGCCTATATTATTTTTCCATTAGCCGCTGCAAAACCATTTAAACAAAATGATGCGAAGCGACTAGCAAAGAAAAAAAATATAGTATTTGTAAGTGGTAGATATGAGGGAATTGATGAAAGAGTTATAGAAAAATATGCAAATGAAGTATTTTCTATTGGAGAATTTATATTAACAGGTGGAGAATTACCATCTCTTGTGATGGCTGATGCAATTTCAAGAAATGTTGAAAATGTGCTTGGGAATGCTGATTCTTTGGATGTTGAGAGTTATGAAAACAACCTTTTAGAAGCACCATCTTTTACAAAACCTGAAAATTTCCAAAATTTAAGTGTTGTTAAAGAATTTTTAAAGGGAAATCATATTAAAATTGCCGACCTAAAAAAAAATCTGGCTATTTGCAAAACGAAATACTTTAGACCAGGTTTAGTTACAAACAAAAAATTTAAATAAAAGTGTGATACCCCGCAAGTTGCAAATGCGGGCACTTTCGCCAAAGGGAAATACAATGAAAAATAGATATATTGCAAGCTTCGAAGCAGCGCAAATTGCAGAAAAACAAATTCCTCAATTTAGAGCAGGAGATACTGTAAAACTTGGTGTTGAAATTAAAGAGGGTGAAAAAGTTAGAATTCAGCTTTTTGAAGGAATTGTTATCGCTAGAAGTGGTAATGGTGTAGATGCAACTTTTACAGTTAGAAAAATTGGTGCAAACTCAATCGGTGTTGAAAGAATTTTCCCATTATATTCTGATTCATTAAAATCAATTGATGTATTAAGAAAAGGAAGAGTAAGAAGAGCTAAACTTCACTTCTTAAGAGGATTAAAAGGTAAAGCTGCAAGAATTAAAGAATTAAAAAGATAGTAAACAATTAGGCTTAAGCCTTTTTGTTTGATTTTATGTCTAAAATCTTAATTCACACAACCTCAATAATCGAAGCAAATCCGATTATTGATTTTTTTAATTTGAAAGAATTAGAAAACTCTGACCAAAACAAAATATATTCCAACGATGACATTTTGCTTATTATTTCTGGAGTAAGTAAAGATTTAATAGTTAAGTCATTGGATTATATTTTTAAAAACTATTCAATTTCCAAAGCATTTGATTTAAGTATTGCATCATGTAGTGATGGAAGTATTGCTTTAGGAACACTTTTTTGCACTAATAGATTTATCGGCGGATTAAACTTTGCTAATATTACTACTATTGAACAACCCCTTGAAACTGATGAAAATTTAGAAACTTTACTTGTAGATAAACAAGCTTTGTTTTTTTCTCAAAAATGTAAAGAAAATATAAAAGATTTTTATGTATTAAAAATTGTTTCTGATTATTTTGATGAGGTTGAACCAACAAATGAAAAAATCTTTGAACTAATTAATAACTCAATTTCTAAATGGAAAAAATTAATATAAAGGAACAATTTGCTTACAAATATAATTAATTTTATAGTTGAAACAGTTGGTAGTTTAGGTTATACAGGTATTTTTATAATGATGTTTTTGGAGAGTTCATTTTTTCCATTTCCTTCAGAAGTTGTAATGATTCCAGCTGGATATTTAGCTTATAAAGGTGAAATGAATATTTATTTAGTTGTTTTATTTGGTATTTTAGGTTCACTTGCTGGAGCTTTATTTAACTATTATTTTGCAATAAAACTTGGAAGAGCTTTTTTAATGAGATATGGAAAATATATTTTAATTAGTGAAGAAACTATCGAAAAAATGGAAGAATTCTTTAAAAAACATGGACATATTTCAACTTTTTCTGGTAGATTAATTCCTGTTGTTAGACAATATATCTCATTACCTGCTGGACTTGCTAGAATGAATCTATTTGTATTTAGTTTATATACAAGTTTAGGTGCTGGAATTTGGGTAATTATTTTAACTCTTCTAGGATATTTTTTAGGTGGAAATGAAGATTTAATAAAAGAGTATTTACATACTATTATTATAGTTATTTTGATTTTATTAGCTATTTTAGCTTTTTGGTATTACAAAAAAAACAAAAATAAAAAGCTGTTATAAACAGCTTTTTATTAGTTTAATTCCTTTTTCTATTTGTTCAAAAGTAGAGTGAGTGTAGTTAAATCTAATCTCTCCATTTGGAACTTTATCTATATAAAATTGATTTCCTGGAACATAAACAACTTTTTGTTCTATACATTTTTGAACTAATGCAAAAGAGTCAACTCCTTCAAATTTTCCATATAAAAACATTCCACCTTTTGGTTTTTCATATTTAAATTCTGGTAAATATTTGTCCAATTGCTCACAAAAAAAGTCTGCTTTTTGCTTATAATCATCTCTAATTTTTTGAAGATGTTTTTCGTATTTTTCTTCATCTTCTAAATATTCATTTAAAATATATTGAGAAATTCCACAAGAGTGTAAATCAATACTCTCTTTTATAATCATTAAAGATTTTATTAAATCCTCATCTGCTCTAATCCAACCAATTCGTAAACTTGGAACTAATGTTTTTGAAAAAGACCCTAAATGAAATGAGTTTTTAGGAATTTTTGAACTAATACTTATATTTTTTTTATCAAAAAATAGTTCACTATATGGAGAATCTTCTATTAAAATTCCATTCTCTTCTTTTACTATTTTTGCTATTTCTTCTCTTTTTTCATCACTATAAGTTGTAGCACTTGGATTTTGAAAATCTGGAATTAAATATGATAATTTTGTTTGTTTAAAACTCTCTTTGAATTTTTCAATATTTATTCCATCTTTTTCTAATTCTACACCTTTCATTGTAAGATGATTTAATCTAAAAATATTCATAGCTCCTAAATAAGAAGGTTCTTCTATTGTAATATCTTTTGATTCATAAAACTTTGCAAGAATATACATACCTTGTTGGCTTCCTGTTGTAATTAAAATATTCTCTTTTTGAGTTGGGAATCCCTCTTTTGTATATCTTGAAGCAATTTTTTCTCTTAGTTCTGTTATTCCATTGCTAATTCCATATTGAAATACTTTTGGATTATCAAATAACATCAAAGTTGCTGTTTTTAAGTCATCCCTTGGAAACAATTTTTCACTTGGAAGTCCACCTGCAAATGAGATTGTATTTTCATCTATTGATTCAAGGATTTCTCTAATAAATGATCTTTTCAATTTTTATCCTTTTAATTTTTTGAAAGAATACATCAAAAATGATTTTTATACTTTACATAAAATGCTTTTAAAACTATCTATTTTTGCTAATTTTATTTACTAAAAATGCTATAATAAAATATGAAAAAAAGCACATATGAAAAAAGAGCCAAAATTGCAAATGATGTGATGAATTATGTTTATAAATATATTGATACAAATATCAATATTGATGATTTATGTATAGAATTAAATGTAAGTAAATTTCATCTACATAGAATTTTTAAAGATGAGTTTGGAAAAAATATTTATGAAAGTATAAAATCAATCAGACTTCAAAAAGCATCAAATCTTTTGATAACAAATAAATATTCAACAATCACAGATATATCAAAAATGACTGGATATAGTTCTCAAACTTCATTT
>JAQUIV010000105.1 GCA_028681275.1 Aliarcobacter sp. | reverse complement strand
TAAAATTGTCATCTAATAATATTTTAGAAAAGATAGAATCTCTTCCACCTCTACCAAAAACGATAATTGAGATTGAAGAATTCAGAAAAAAGCTTAATAAAGAAGCAATAGATTTATTACAAATAATTGAAAAAGATGCATTAATAATTTCTACACTATTAAAAATTTCTAATTCAGCAATGTTTGGTTTTAGATCTAAAGTTGAAACACCTAGTCGAGCAATAAACTTATTAGGAATAAATTTTACAATTTCTATTGCTATTGGTGGAACAGTTCAAAATTTATTAATGACAAATTTAGAACCATACGGAATAAATAGTGATGATTTTATGAGAGCTTCAAATATCTCTTCTACATTAGCTAGTTTATGGTTATCTAAAGTTGATATTGATTTAAAAGAAGAGATGATTTTACCAGCACTTTTACAAGAAACTGGTAAATTTATTTTATCAGATTTAATTTTAAGTGAAAAAAAATCTGAACTATTTAAAACTAAAATAGCTGCTGGTGCTAGTGTTGAATCTGTTGAAAAAGAGTTGTTAGGTGTAACAACATCTCAAATTACAGCACAAATTTTTAGACATTGGAAGTTAAGTGATAATTTAATTAATATGATTGAACATGTTGATGATATTTCAAATGCAAATCCAAATTTTAAGAAAAAATCACAAATTTTAGATGTAATTAAAACAGCTTGTTCTATAAATGAACCATTAAGCGAAGAGAATATTGAAAAAGCCGTAAAAAAAGCTACTGCTTATGGTTTAGATGTTAAAGTATTCCAAAAAGCCATTGAAACTCTGCAAGATAGATTATTAGACGAACAACTTTAATCTATAAACCTTGAAGTAGAATATTCCATAAATATTCTACTTCTTCATCACTAAGATTAATTACTTTTTTCTTTTCAAATAAATCCTTCATTTTATCAAACTTAAAAATTTTTGAACGAGTACAACTTGCATGAACTGGTAAAAAACCACGAACTAGTGATACATCTTCTGTAATTATATTTTCACACAATAAACATTCAAAATCACTATGAAGTCTTCCCTCATATTCAAGTAATGAGATATATGATTCACAAATGGCTCTTAGGGCATTTTGTTTTATCATAATATGAATTAGATTTTCTAGGGAATAAAAATAAAAAGCATCAATTTGCTCTACATCTTTTAAGTGGGGATAAAAAAGTTTTATATATCTTTGCCAACAGTACATTTTTTCATTGTCTAAAATCCAAGGAAATCCAAGTTGAATAACATCTTTTAGTCTTGGAATTGTAGACCTTGTATTTTCAAGCTCAAAATCAATCTTATAGCCAAGATTGATATTTGAGTGTCTAGCACCATAAAACCGATAAGTTGTCATAACTTCATGTTCGGTTAAAATAGATACTATTAAATCATCATCTTTTACAGGTTTAATATCAATTATATAACCTTGCATAAAAAATGTTAGTCCTCGTCTTCTTCGTCATCTTCTTTTCTCATATCATTGATTTCTTCGATGATTTCTTTACACTCTTCATCATCAATTTCACCATTTGCTAAATCAACTAACATATCTTCGAAATCTTTTTTCATTTCTTGCATTTGTGCTAATTCTTCTTTTGTATTTTCATCATCTTTTTTTGAAGCAATGATTTCAAATAACTCATCAATATAATCTTCAATCTCAATAAGTACTTCATTTTTTATTAAATCTTCTAACTCTTTTTGGATACTCATTTTTACACCTTTTTTAAATTTGTGAATTATAACAAAAAAGAACTACTCTTTTGCTTCAATATAATCATATGATTTTTGTGGTAAAATATTCTAAATAATTATGTAAGGAAAGTAAATGGCAGAGTTTAATAATGTTTCTATTGCAAAAGCAGCAAATATTCTTTTTGATGGGAATATTACTAGTAGAACAATTGTATTTGAAGATAATAGTAGAAAAACATTAGGAATTATGTTACCAGGTGAATATGAATTAAATACAGTTCATAAAGAAGTTATGGATATTCAAAGAGGTGTTTTAGAAGTTATGTTACCAGCACAAGATTGGGTTAAATACGAAGGTCCTGCGTCATTTGAAGTTCCAGCAAATTCTAAATTCAAATTAAGAGTACACTCTTTAGTTGATTATTGTTGTTCTTTTATAAAAAATCACTAATTTTATAGTTTGTCATTTATTAACAATGCGATAAAATCGCATTGTAATAAGGCTTATTTTAATAAATCTTCTTTTATCTCTTCAAAACTTAATACTTTTTTTCCAAAGTGATCAGTCATAAATTTTTTCGCTTCATCTTGATTTTTAAATGGAATTAACTCTTCTCCCATTGGACCATAAACATTTGAACCAATTACATAATAAGCTTTTTTACCATCAAATGACTCAAGGCTGTAATAATCTGTTACCTTAATTTGTGATATTTTTTCATCTGAATGTCCATGATATTTTGTTGGATTAAAATAAAATTTCAGCATATCTTTTACTCCGTCAAAATAGTGATTATGCCCATCTTGAAGTTGGATTTGAGCTACCCATTTTGGATATTTTGATACAAACATTCCACAAACTGGACATTTTGCATCTTGAGGAACTTCAAGCATTTTTGATTTATCAGCAGCTAAAATAGGATTATAAAGATAAATAGAAACAGCTTGAAGCATTTGAGAATCTAAATTTTTACAAGTGTTATTGTCTATTAAATATTGTTTAGCTTCACCAATAGAGTTAAACTCTTTTTCAAATTTAGTGTCACACATAGTTTCAAATATTTTTTTCCCTTTTATTGCCATTGGGATTCTTTTTTCATCTAGTGTTTGATTATCTTTATTTAATCTCTCTTTTGTAAGTTTTAAACTTTCATCAAAATTATAAACAGTTCCACCAAATTCTTTTTGGAATTTTTCTGCTTCATCTTTTTTTGAAAAAGCATATTCACTAACAGAACTCATTGTTCCTTCTTTTGAACTTCCAACTACATAAAATGCTTTTTTAGCATCAATTAATTTTAAAGAGTTTGTATCAACAACTTGAATTTCTTTGATTTTATCTTCATAATTTTTGTGAACATCTGTTAAACAATGAAGTGAACAATACTGCTCTTTATGACCATTTTTAAACTCTGCTGTGTGGTTTGTTTTATAGTGTTTTACTAAATGCATTCCACATACATTACAAAACTCTTTTGAAGAATCACTTTTTACTAAAGTGGCATCTTTTGCCTCAACTGTTTGAAACATCTCTTGTGCATTTAGATTTGTAAACATAAATGCAAAGAGAATCATAAGTAGATTTATACCTTTTTTCATAATTATCCTTGATGATTAATATGTCAAAGTATAGTCAAATGTAGTTAATTAAGTGTTAAATTTAGGCTTCTATTTTTTGTAGATTATTGTTTTATTTCGCCCTGAATTTTTGGCTTCATATAAAGCAATATCGGCTTCTTTTATAGAGTCATAGATTTTATTAGATTCATTGTGAATTGAAGCACCAATTGAACAAGTAATTTTATTTATCTCTTTAAAAGTATGACTCTCTACTGCTTTTCTATATTTCTCAACTATGTTAAAAAGTAAGTTTTCATTTTTTATTGATAAAATCATTAAAAACTCTTCTCCACCCCATCTTATTAAAATATCATTTTCAATTCGACTATTTTGTTTTAAAATTTTTACAAAATCTTTTAAAACTTCATCTCCAATATCATGTCCATAAGAATCATTTACTTTTTTAAAATAATCTATATCAAGCATTACAACGGCAGTTTTTAAACTATTTTTCTCATTGTTTTTTAGCATAATTTCTATATTTTTATCAAAATATTCTCTATTATAACTTTTAGTTAATTTATCAATAGATACTTTTTTTTCTAGTTTTTCTTGCTCTATTAATGTTTTACTAATATCTGTAAAACTAATTATAAATAGTTTTTTTTCAAATTTATTTACATTTACAGAAAAATTATGAATAGTTGAATTTGAATCTTTCATTGAAACAATAGATTGATTTTCTGGAAGTTTTTGAATCTCTTTAATCCAGTTTGCATTTTTATCTATTTTCCCAAGATGGAAAAATTTATCATCTTCAATAAAAAATTCACAGATACATTTATGCTCTTTTTTAAAATCATCTAAATGTGGATATTTAAAAAATGTAAAAAATTGTTTGTTGGCAAAATTGATTTCTTCACCATTTGTTAATATAATCATATTACTTTGTAAATCGATTAGTTTTTCTAAATTTTTATGTATCATTTTTTGATTATTTAACAAGATTTCTATCTCATTTATTGCACTATTTATCTGTTTTTGTTTTTGTTTTGAAAAGAAATAACCAATAAGTAACATAAAAAATGTCCCAAAAAACATTATTAGTGCATAATTTAAAGAGTGAGTTTTTAGTTTATTGTATTCATTTGTTAAATCAACTAATATTATTTTTAAACCTAAATCTTTTCCTGAAACATCAGTTAATTTTGATTTATAAGCCATCAAATTTTTGTTATTTACAAATAACTCTTTTTTAACTTCTTCACTATTTATAAAATCAATTAAACTTTTGTCAATTTCTGATTTATTGTAAAGTATATAGTTTTTTTCGCTTTGAATTATATTTTTTAAAGAAATATCATTTTTTTCATTTTCAAATACATTTTTATTAATTGCAAAAAATAGTTCTAAGTTCATCTCTTTTGATAAAATATTAGTTATTTTATCAATCTCTTCACCTATTTCAATGTATCCAATAATTTTTTCATCAACAATCCATGGAAAAACATATCTAAGTGTAAATGTATTTTTTACTCCAAATTCTAAACCATAAAATGGTTGTTGTAACTCTTTTGATTTTAAAAAAGTAAATCTATTTATAATATCACCATCTTTTTTAAAATCGTGGACTCTTAAAAATACTTCACCATTTGGTTTTATAAAATAAAAGTGCGTAATATCACCATTTTTATTTAGATTATCAAATAAAGGTTTTGTGATTTCATAAAGTTCATTTTTATTAGAAGATATGTAACTTTTTTCTATTTTGTCATTATTACTTATAACTAAGTTGGAAAAACTACATAAATGGCTTACTTCATTGTTAATATAGTTATCAAAATTTTCAGAATATTTCAAAATATACTCTTCAGTATTATTTTGAATGTTTAAGCCTTGGAATATATAATTACTAATCATACCAATTGAAGATAAAATCACAATTCCAATTGATAAAAACACAAAAATTTTATTATCAATATTACTTTTGTGCATATATCAGTTCCTTTTTTCTTGTGATTAATAATCAAAATATTAATACTATTATACAGTTATGAGCATTAAAAGATTACCAATAATAAAAATAATTATTCTATATAGCTCAGAAGTAGGCTGAAGTAAAATAATTGTATAATTAAATAACTTATATATGGGAATTTTATCATGATTGGAAATCTTTTATTATTGAAATCAAAAACTGTTCTTTT
>JAQUIV010000017.1 GCA_028681275.1 Aliarcobacter sp. | reverse complement strand
ATTTCGATGGAAATTATGAAAAACATCACTTAGAAAATGGAAATGAAATAAAAGAAGTTTTCCTAAAAAACAACTATAAAGGTGCAAATATTACAGTTCCTCACAAAGAGTTTGCCTATGAAAATGCTGACGAAGTAAGAGGTTTAGCAAAAGAGATAAAAGCTGTAAATACTTATATTTTAGAAGATGGAAAAGTAGTAGCCTATAACACAGATGCACCGGGATTTTTAAAAGCAATAGAGAGTTTTGGAACTATTAAAAATGTTCTACTTTTAGGAGCTGGAGGAACTGCAAAAGCAATTGCTTTAGCCTTAAAATCAAAAGATATAAATGTAACAGTATTAAATAGAAGTGAAGGAAAACTAGAATTTTTCAAACAACATCAAATTGCGTGTTTTTCATGGGAAAATTTTGAGCCTACAAAATATGACCTAATAGTAAACTCAACAAGTGCTGGATTAAAAGATGAATATTTACCTTGTGATAAAGAGATACTTGAACCAATACTAAAAAATGCCTCTTTTGCTTTTGATTGCGTTTACGGAAAAATCACACCATTTTTAGCATTAGCTCGTGAAAATGGACTTGAAATAAAAGATGGTGAAGATATGCTTTTGTTTCAAGGTGTTTTGGCTTTTGAGTATTTTACAAATACAAAAGCCGATGAAAGTCTGGTGGAAGCTATGAGAAAAGGATTAAAAGGAGAATAATTTTTCTTCTTTTTATATAAAGTCAAAAAATGAACAAAATAACAAAACTTTGCGGAACAAAAAAAACTTATATTATCTTACCCCAAGATGAAAAAGTAACAGAAAACCAAATCTATTTTTGTAATAAATGTAAAAGAGAAACAAAAGAAAAAATTCTTTTGTGTTATCCTGAAATTAAAGAGAAAAAAAACTCAAATCAATAATTGTGGTAAGTTCCCCACAATTCATTCATTTTAAATGTATATTTATAAAGTGCGAAATACCATGGGAAAAGAACTATACTAAAAAATAAATAACTCATATTTTTTAGAAAAAAATAGTCGTATTCAAAAAACAGATAGTTTATTGAATCTACTAAAATAAGAAAAAAGAAAAAAATCCATATTTCTTTTGAGAAATACTTCTTTTTATATCTATATCCTCTGATTCCAAAAGAAGATATGATAACAACTATTACAAAAAAAATATCAAACATTTTTGAATAATTATTCATCAAAAAAACTTCTTCATCATTAAAAACTATAAGTCCAAATGTACATACAAAACAACTAAATATAAACCAAAAATACACTTCCCAAAAAACACCTGTTTTATTCATATACCGTCCATTTTATTATTTTTTATACTAATTTTGTTTCGTAATCATTTAAAGTAAATTGTTCTTTTTGCAACATTAATATTGCTAATTGTTTTTCACAAATATTTAATTCATTTTCTTTTACTTTTAAATTTTTAAAAGCTCTATCTTTTAAAATAATTAAACGATTTTTTTCATCTTTTCTATGTAAAATTTCATTTAGATTTTGATTTATAATCTCAAGTTTTTCTCTTAAATCTAACTCATTTTCATTATGTGGAAAGTTTTTCTCATTTAATTTAATTAATTGATTTTCAATATTTTTTAATTCTTGTGTAAATATAGGTTCAGATTTTGTATCAATGATAGATAATTCTTCTATATTTTCATATTTCATATTGCAATCATTATATATTTCTTTTAACTGATTTAATTGTGCTGATATTTTTTCAAGTTCTTTTTTCTTTTGATAAATTTTATGATTCAAAGAGTTTTTTTGTGTAAAAATTTGTGTTATGTCCAAAGCTTTATTTGCAAAATTCAACATAATAAAATCCTTTCATTTCTAACTATATTCATCATAACGAAAACGTGTCACATCTGGTGTCACAAATTTATTATTTTAAATAATTTGACAACCAACATTAGGAATTGTTTCTATCAATTTATGTTCAAGTTTAGCTCTTAATCTATAAATTAAAGTTCTCAAAGTACTATTTGAAACCACATTATTTCCCCAAATTTTATATTCAATATCAGAAAAAGTTACAATTTGTCCCTTTGATTCTACTAATATTTTTAATAACTCTTTTTCTTTAGAACCTAAGTTTATAGGTAAAGCTTTATAATAAAGTCTATTTTTTTTCTCTTCAAAATAATAGTTCTGACCTAAAGGAATAAATGTTTTTTCTATACCTAAATCAGCTACATTTCTGTTTTTATATAATCCCAACAAAATATTTGATTTTAACTCTTCTCTTTTAAAAGGTTTAATTAAATAACTTACAGGATTTGTTCGAATAGCTCTATTTATAGTTTTTTCATCTGCACAGGCAGTTATATAAATAATTGGAATATTTTTGGAATATATCTCTTCAGCTACATTTATTCCATCTTTTCCATTTCCAAGATTTATATCCATCAATATAAGTTCTGGTTTATTTGTCTCAACACTATTTATTGCATCATTGTAGTTCGTTACACAATTTGTAACTTCGTAGCCAAAATTTGTTAGTGTATTTTTCATATCAAGAGCTACTATACTTTCATCTTCTACTATTAATATTTTTGTTTTATTCATATTCATTTTTATTTCCTTTTTTATTTTTTGATATTAACATTCTCGCGTCACAGAAACTGTCACAAAAATCACAATTCTAAAAAAACTTTTTTGAAAAATTTAGAAGCAAAATTTGGATTGTAAGATATGATTAAACAAGGTGTTTCCAAAGTTCCATAAGAATCTAACTCTTTGTAAATTTCAACTCCACCTAACTTTTCAAACAGTTTTAAATGCTCTTTTTTTATTCCTGATAAAGCAATATCAATATCATTATTTGTAAAAACATTATAAATTCCACACATAAGATATTTAAACTCAAGATTTAAACCTTGACCTCTTGTTTTAACAATATTTCTTGATATTTCACCAATACAGTTATATTTTGTTCTCATATCATCAAATGAATATTTATTTTCAGAAGGTAATTTATTCTCTGAGTCAAAAATAAGTCTTATTGTTCCTGACACTTCTTTGTTATTTTTATAATAAATTACAGCAGATGTTTTATCAAATACATCAAAATTTAATCCCTCAATAGTATCTGGAAACTCATTTTGATAATTTATTTGAGTAAACACATCACTTCTTAATTTAAAAACTTCAATTAACTCTTCTGCTGTTTTTGTAAGTCTTAGGTTTTTATTACTTTCATCCCAAGATAACTTTTTATTAAAAGAGATTGTTTCTTCGATTATACTTTCTAAAAATATTCTTTTTTGAAATATTTCTAAAGCAGATTTTTGTTGAGCATAAAAATTTTCAGGGAGATAATCCAATCTTTTTTGGATATTTATTTGAACGAATTCTTGAAGCTGATTTAATGAGAGATTTTTATTTAAGTTAGCCATTGTTTATCCTTTTTTAGGACAAACTTTATAGGAACTGCGTCACACTTTGCGTCACAGATTTATTAAAAATTAAATTTTAAGGAGAGATTATTTTACACCCTACTGATGAGATAGTTTCTATGATTTTATACTCCAATTTTGTTCTTAGTCTATATATTAAAGTTCTTAATGTACTATCTGAAATAGGAGCATCAGGCCATAAAATATATTCTATTTCTCTAAAAGAGACTATTCGACCTTTTGCTTCAACTAAAATTGTTAATAATTTTCTCTCTTTAATGCTAAGTTTTAGAGGATTATTTTTATAAAAAAGTATTTCATTATCTAAGTCATAATAGTAATTTGAACCTAAATTATGATGATTTATATTTTTATTAAAATCATTGATTTGATTTAATTTGTAAAGAGTTAATAAAATAATAGATTTTATTTCATCTTTTTTAAAAGGTTTTAATAAATATCCCATAGGATTAGTTGAAATTGCTCGATTAATAGTATTTTCATCGCTATATGCAGTAATATAAATTATTGGTATATTATAGTTTATCTGTATCTCTTTTGCTGTTTCAATACCATCTTTACCCTTTCCTAAATTCACATCCATCAAAATAATATCTGGTTTATTTTTTTCAACACTTTCTATTGCACTAAAATAATCACTTGCCATATTTGTAACTTCATATTGAAGATTAGTAAGAATTCTTTTTATATCTAAAGCTACAATACTTTCATCTTCAACTATTAATATTTTTGTTTTAGGCATTTTCTTCCCATAAAATTGTGGTTATTACACCCTCTTTAGAATCAATATTCATATTACCTTTTAACTGATTTACAGCTAAAGTATTTACCAAAGTTAAACCCAAAGAGATATTTGTATTTTTTTCATCATAACCAATACCATCATCTTTAACTATTAATTTTATAATCTCATCTTCTTTTTCTAAACTTATAAAAATATTTCCTTCTTTATTTGGAAATGCGTATTTAAAAGAGTTTGTAACAAGTTCATTTATAATCAAACCACAATATATTGAATGTTCCATTTTTAACTTTGTTTTTATGTCAAGGTGAATATCAATATAAGTATCATAACTATCTTTTACCTCTTCAACTAAATTTTCCAAATATTCATATACATCAACATAAGCTATATTTTCTTGTTTATATAATAATTCATGTAAATGACTCATAGCATTTATTCTATTTTGAATAGTAAGTAAAATATCTTTTAATCTTTCATCTTTTATCTCATCACTTTGTAGTCTAATCAAAGAAACAATAGTTTGCATATTATTTTTAACCCTATGATTTAACTCTTTTAATAATAACTCTTTTTCATCTAAAGCTGTTTTTAAATCTTTTGTTCTTAATTCTACCTCTTTTGATAATCTTTTTGTTTCGTTTTTTTGTTGAATTATTAATCTATTATTTGCTTCATTTTTATCTTTTTGTAAATTGGTAATTCTATTTGCCAAAGCTATTGAAAAAATTATTGCTTCAATAACAAAAGAGGCTTCGATTAAATATGGAAAATATCTTGAAATATCAAATATACCAACACTTGATAGATACATAAGCATTCCAGAAGATACAAATATAAACCAACCAAATAATATAAAATATGCTTGTTTATTCTTTTTTATTGCTGCATAAATAGTTATTATCATTAAAAAAACTAAAAACATCATAGTCAAAATATTTCTATATTTATCGTATTCATCAGTGATTAGAAAAAATAAAATAGAAATAGGAATAAGTATTAAAAAAGTGTTTAAAACCCTATTCCATTTTGAATATTTTTTAGTTTGTAAAAAACTTTTTGTAAATAATCCTAAAGCATAAACAGGAATTGCAACTATCAAAGAAGCAAAACTTACGATTGTTATCATACTTTTATAATCTAAAAAATAGGTGTTTGCTGTACCAGTATACATTAAGTGGTGAATTATTAAACCAACTATATAAAAAACATAATATAAATAACTAATATCTTTTGTGAAAAAATAGATAAATAGATTATAAATACCTAAAATCAGCATCGCTCCAAAAAATAGAGCCAAGATAACTTGATGTTTTATCTCTTTTTTATAAAAAGAATCTTCATCCCATAAATTCAAATCAATAATTAATGTTGTTATATATGAAGATGCTTTTAAATAATAAGTATTACTTTGATTTGCTTCAATTTTTATATTAAAAATCGGATTAATGGTTTTTTTGTCAACTTTATCAAATAAAAGACCATCATATTGGCTTTGATAATTTTTATTTGGATCAAAAAATTCAATATTTGTAGAAAGAGGATTGTTATATTCTATGATTTTATTTATGGTTTTATTACTATTATTAAAAATAGTAAATTTAATCCAAACATCAAAGTTTGGTGAATAACTAAAAGATAAAATATTTTTTTGATTATTTTCAAATAAATTATCTACTTTTTTTATATCTTCAATTGTTTTATTTCTATTTTTATCTATATAAATTTGAGCATTTTGAAGTATTGATACAAATTTTATTTCTTCATTAATATTTATACTATTTGCATAAACAGCAGATGAAATTAACAGTAAAAATATTATTTTTATATAAAACATTTATTAAATCCATTATTTATTTGATTTATTCTACTAGATAAATTATAAGTAAATCATACTTTAATTTACTTATATAAAAAATTATTTATGGTTTATCTATATTAAAAATCTCCAATTAATATTCTTTATTCCTTATATATTCTATCTATTTCATGTCACATATAGTGTCACAAATTAGAAAAATTACTATTTTTTGATTATTATTAATCTATTTGCTATAATATTCTAATTTCTAAAATACTTATTTATAAAAATTTACAGCAAAGGGAAATAAACTTGAAAAAAAGAAATCATATTAAAAAAATATCAGATTATGCAATGGTTGGTGGTCTAGGTGCATTACTTGTGGTTGGTCTTGTTGGTTGTGGTGATAGTGGCAACGAAAAAAATCAAACACAAGATAATGCTTTTACGGATGCAAGTCAAAAACAAGGTGCATTTGTTGTTGTTGAAGAATCAGCCGATGGAAAATATAAAATTGCAGATGAATTTCCAGCTGCTAAAACAACTATTGTTTTAAGAAAACCTGATGGTAGTGAAAAAATCTTAACTCAAGAAGAGATAGATGCCCTTGTAAAAGAAGAAGAAAAGAAAATTGATGCAGGAACTTCACCTCTTACAAATCCAAATGCTCAATTAACAGATGGTGGAATGGGACTAGGAGGAGTTTTATTATCTTCAATTGCAGGAGCAATGATTGGTTCTTGGCTTGGAAATAAATTATTTAATAATCAAAACTTCCAAAACCAAAGACAAACTCAATACAAATCACCACAAACATATAGTAAATCTCAAAGTTCATTTACAAAATCACCTGCAACAACTGGAACTTCAGGTGGCGATAAAAAAAGTGGATTTTTTGGAGGAAATAATTCAAATAGTAGTACTTCATCTTCTACTTCAAAATCTTCTTCATTCTCATCTCCAACATCTTCAAGTACAGGAGGTTGATTATGAAATTAGAAAAATTAAAACCTTTAAGTGATGAATATTTAGAATCAATAGGATTTGTTTGGCATACAGATAGTGATAATTCTTCGTATATTAGTGATGAAATTGTAGTAATCAGTGAAGATGAAGCAAATGCTTATTATGAAGCTACAAATGAGTTATATGATATGTTTGCCGAAGCTGGTCAATATGTAATTGATAATGATTTATTCCATGAGTTAAATATCCCTTTTAATTTAGTTGAAATCATCAAAGAATCTTGGGAAAATGAAGTTCATTGGCATTTATATTCAAGATTTGATTTAGCTGGTGGAATTGATGGGAAACCTATAAAATTAATAGAATTTAATGCTGATACTCCAACTTCACTTTTTGAAACAGCTATTATTCAATGGGCAATGTTAAAGAAAAATGGATTGGATGAAGCTAGTCAATTTAACAATCTTTATGAAGCTTTAAAAGATAATTTTAAAAGAATTATTACTTTAAACTCTGATATTGAAAAGTTTGAAGAGTATTATTCAAAACTTGGGTGGAAAATACTTTTTTCTTCAATTTCAAGCTCAAGTGAAGATATAAATACAACAAAACTTTTACAACATATTGCAACTGAAGCTGGATTTAACACTGACTTTGAATTTATTGAAAATGTACAGTTTAATGATGAAGGAATTTATAAAAATGATGAACTATTTGAATTTTGGTTCAAACTAATTCCTTGGGAAAATATCGCTATTGAAGAGAGTGAATTAGCACTTATTTTAACTCAAATAATAGCTGATAAAAAAGCAATTATTTTTAATCCTGCATATACTTTAATGTTCCAATCAAAAGGATTTATGAAAATTTTATGGGATTTATATCCAAATCATCCATTATTACTTGAAACTTCTTTTGAGCCATTAATTGGGAAAAAACAAGTTGAAAAAAGATGTTTTGGACGAGAAGGTGCTAATGTTAAAATCATAAATGCTGACCAAAGTATAGATGAACAGACAAGTGGAGATTATGAAGGTCATAAAGCTATTTATCAAGAGTATGTAGAATTTCCAAAAGATTCTAACGGAAACTCTTATCAAGCTGGTATTTTTTATGCCTATGAAGCTTGTGCTTTAGGATTTAGACGAGGTGGAAAAATTTTAAATAACATGTCAAAATTTGTGGGACATATTATAAAATAAAGAGTGAACTTGGAAAAATTACATAAATGTTCTGTTTGTCACAAAGATTTTACAACTAATCAAATTGTTCATGGTGGTATTATTCGAGAAGAGATTTCTAAACTAATAAAAAAAGATGTTGCTACTTGGAATAAATCATCAAAAATTTGTAAAGATGATTTATATTTTTATCAAAATAAATATGTTCATTCTTTACTTGAATCAGAAAAAGGTGAACTAACAACACTTGAAACTCAGGTTTTAAGTACTATGAATCAACATGAACTTATTTCAATGAGTTCAGATACAACATCAGACCACGAATGGACAAAGGGTGAACGTATTGCAGATAAAATTGCAACATTTGGTGGAAGTTGGACATTTATGGGATTTTTTGCTGGATTCTTGATTTTTTGGATAGTTATTAACTCTTCAATTATATTTTGGAAACCAGTAGATCCTTATCCGTTTATTTTATTAAATTTATTACTCTCTTGTTTAGCTGCAATTCAAGCGCCAATAATTATGATGAGTCAAAATAGACAAGAAGCAAAAGATAGATTAAGATCACAATATGATTATCAAGTGAATTTAAAAGCTGAATTAGAAATAAGACAACTTCACGAAAAAATGGATCATCTTCTTTCTCATCAATGGGAGCGATTAGCTAAGATTCAAGAAATTCAAGTTGATCTTTTAGAAGAATTACGTCAAAAAGTAAAATAAAAAAATTACTTAAATTAAGTAGGTAAACCGTAAGCCGCGTTTTGTCGAGGACAATAATTTATCTAGCTACTAAATTACTTTAGTAGTCTTGCGAAGACCAAAATTGTGAAGTAAATACCTAGTCTTCTTGCTGCAGGTTGGGTTTACAAAGCACTTAAGATTACTCAAAAGTCTGGTAGGCTCTTACCCCACCGTTTCACCATCACCGAAAAATCGGCTGTCTATTCTCTGTTGCACTATCCCTTAGGTTACCCTAGCCATTATTTAAATGGAACCACACTTCACAGCAGCCCGGACTTTCCTCTTGATTTTACTCAAGCTATTGTCTGGTTTACCTAGGGCGTATTATATCTTTTAATTCTTAAAATCTATTTTCTAATAACATCATAATTTTCAGGTACTACAAATTTAAAGATTTCATCTGAAATATCTCCATTTTGAACTACATTTGAAAATTTAATTTCAACATTATTTTCAAGTTTATCTTTATATTTTATATAGTTAACTTTATCATCATCTTTTGAAGTTTTAATTAAATAATCAACATCATCGATATTTGTAGTATAACTATTATCATTTACTTTTTTTGAACCATTTAGAAGTTTAATAATATTTATTTCGCTCTCTAATTGTGTATATATTGCTTGTTCAAGCTCAGGTTCATCAACAATTGCAAAATCATTATTTATATATACATTTTTAACCACTGGAGTTTTGTATTTCCATAAAATTTTGCCACTTTTTTTAATAAAAACTTCACCTTTATATTCAATCTTATTTTCTGAATTTGAAGTTATTACTTGCAGAAAACTTGCCTTAAAACTATCTAAATCTCTAATATCATTTGAAGCTACACAAGATAGACAAAATAGAGTTGAAGCAATTATCAATTTATAAAACATATTTTAACCTTTTTTTTTATATAATCATCGGGATTATAACGAAAAGGAACTAATTTTATGTTAAATGTTTTTTCAAAAATTTTTGGTACAAGAAACGATAGAGAAGTAAAACAATATAGAAAAAAAGCTCAAGAGATTACAGCTCTTGAAAGCAAATATGAAAACTTAAGTGATGAAGAACTACAAAATGAATTTAACAAGTTAAAAGAACTTGTACAAAAAAAAGAAAAATCATTAAATGATGTATTATTTGATTCTTTTGCTATTACTAGAGAGGCTAGTAAAAGAGTTTTAAACATGAGACCATATGATGTGCAACTAATTGGTGCAATGGTTTTACATGAAGGAAGAATTGCAGAGATGAAAACTGGTGAAGGAAAAACACTAGTTGGATCGTTAGCAGTTGCTTTGAATGCTTTAAGTGGTGAAGGTGTTCATGTTGTTACAGTTAATGATTACCTAGCAAGCAGAGATGCAAATGAATTAAGACCATTATATAATTTTTTAGGATTTAGTGTTGGAGCTGTTGTTGGTGGATTAAAAAATGATGCAGAAAGAAGAGAACAATACGCTTGTGACATTACTTATGGAACAAATAATGAATTTGGTTTTGACTTCTTAAGAGATAATATGAATTATGATATTAATGAAAAAGTTCAAAGAGCTCACAACTTTGTAATCGTTGATGAAGTTGACTCAATTTTAATTGATGAAGCAAGAACTCCTTTAATTATCTCTGGACCAACAAATCACAAAAATTCAAATTATATAAAAGCAAATGAAATTGCTTTAAAACTAGAACGTGGTGAATTAATTGAGCCTAAAAATGCTAGTGAAAAACCTACAACAACTGGTGATTTTATCGTTGATGAAAAAAATAGATCTGTTATTTTAACAGAACAAGGTCACGAAAATGCGGAAAAATTATTTGGAGTAGATAACCTTTATTCTATTGAAAATGCAATGCTTTCTCACTCTTTAGACCAAGCATTAAAAGCAAACTTCATTTTTGAAAAAGATGTTGATTATGTTGTAAAAGACAATCAAATAGTAATAGTTGATGAATTTACTGGAAGATTAAGTGAAGGAAGAAGATTTAGTGAAGGTCTACACCAAGCTTTAGAAGCAAAAGAAGGTGTTGCAATTCAAGATGAATCACAAACTTTAGCTGATATTACTTTCCAAAATTACTTTAGAATGTATAAAAAACTAGCAGGTATGACAGGAACTGCTCAAACAGAAGCGACAGAATTTGCAGAGATTTATAATCTTGATGTTGTTTCAATTCCAACAAATATTCCAGTTAAAAGAATAGATAAAAACGATTTAATTTATAAAAGTGAAAAAGAAAAATTCGAAGCTGTTTGTAATAGAATCAAACAATTACATGAAAAAGGACAACCTGTTCTTGTGGGAACGGCTTCAATTGAAAAATCAGAAAAACTGCATGCTATTTTAGTAAGTAAAAAAATTCCTCATACTGTTTTAAATGCTAAACAACATGAAAAAGAGGGAAAAATCATCGCAGATGCTGGTCAAAAAGGTGCTGTTACAATTGCTACAAACATGGCAGGGCGTGGGGTTGATATTAAACTTACACAAGAAATTCTTGACCTTGGTGGATTAGCAATTATTGGTACTGAAAGACATGAAAGTAGAAGAATTGATAACCAATTAAGAGGAAGAGCTGGACGACAAGGTGATGTTGGTGAATCACAATTTTATCTATCTTTAGAAGATAATCTTTTAAGAATCTTTGGAAGTGATAAAATCAAAGGAATTATGGAAAGACTTGGTATTGAAGAAGGTGAACATATTGAATCAAGAATGGTTACACGTGCAGTTGAAAATGCTCAGAAAAAAGTTGAACAAATGCACTTTGAATCAAGAAAACATCTACTTGAATATGATGATGTTGCAAATCAACAAAGAAAAGTAATTTATTCATTTAGAAATGATTTATTAAAACCTGATTTTGATATTGATTCAAAAATTGATGAAAATAGACTTGAATATGTTCAAAATTTATTATCAGATGCACATATAATTCCAGGTATGCCAAGTGAAGATTTTGATTATGAATTTATAAAAATAAAATTTGAAGAAGAATTAAGATTACTTGTAGATATTGAAGATATGAAAAGTAATTCTTACGAAGAGTTAGAAGAAAACTTAAACTCATTTTTAAAAGAAGTTTATACTAGAAAAATGTCAATGGCAGCAACTGAACAAAAAAGCGAAATTGAAAGAATTTTATATTTACAAATTTTAGATAATGCATGGAGAGAACATTTATATTCAATGGATACATTAAAAACTGGAATTGGACTTAGAGGTTACAACCAAAAAGATCCATTAGTTGAATATAAAAAAGAGTCTTACAATATGTTTATTGAATTGATTGCTAATATCAAACATGAAATTATCAAGATATTATATACAATTCAATTACAAAGCCATGAAGATAGACAAAAAGAGCAAGAAGCTATTGCAAAAATGAAAGAACAAATGGAAGAAGCAACTGAACACATCACTACAAATGTGGCACAAGAAGCGGTTAGAAATAGCGATAGAAAAATTGCAAGAAATGAAGATTGTCCTTGTGGAAGTGGTTTAAAATATAAACATTGTTGTGGAAAAAGTGGACCTAAAATTGGTTTAGCCGCAGGAAATTAATTTGAATAAAAAATTAGTAAATTTTATTGTAAAAAAATATTTAAGATTTGACAAAAAAAATCCTTTTATATCTATAAGTGCCATTTTGGCATTTGTAGGTGTTTCAATTGGTGTAATGGTTTTAATCCTTTCTATGGCTATTATGAATGGAACAGCTAAAGAATTTGAGAAAAAACTTTTTACAATGAATTATCCTTTAACAATCCATCCAAAAGGTAGTATACCTTTGGATGAAACTTTGTTAAATAAACTTCAAAAAGATTTTCCTCATTTAAAATTTTCTCCTTTTATTTCATCTCAAGCAATTATCCAAAATGGTGACTCAATGAGTGGAGGTATGCTTTTTGGGGTTATTCCTGAAAATGAAGCTTTAATTAATCCTATTTATAAAGAAGCTTTAGGTAATTTAAAACCTGATAAATTCGATGTAATTACAGGTTCTGGAATATCTGATAAACTACTTTTAAATCCTGGTGCTAAAACAACTCTATATTTTACAGAATTAAATCCAACTGGTTTTTCAATGATGCCAAAAATGAAAAGATTTACATATATAAACTCTTTTACATCAGGACTTAATGCCTATGATAAAGCTTATATGTATACTTCAATTGAAGCTTTACGAACTTTATTAAATCAAGAAGAAGGTTCATTTGATGGAATTCACATCTATTCTGAAGATGCTTTTGCTGATATTGAGAAATTAAGAAAATATTTAGGAAATAGAGCCTCTGTTGTTGGATGGTGGCAACAAAATGGTAATTTCTTTGCTGCGATGAAAATGGAAAAAACAGCTTTATTTGTTGTATTAATGCTTATTATTTTAGTTGCATCTTTAAATATTATCTCATCTTTATTAATGACAGTTATGAGTAGAAGAAAAGAAATCGCCCTACTTTTATCAATGGGAGCATCAGCTAAAGAGATAAAATCAATATTCCTAAGAGTTGGAACAATTATTGGTTTCTCAGGAATTTTAACAGGAATTGTTTTAGGATTTATTGGTTATTGGTTATTAGATAATTTTGATATTGTTACTCTTCCTGCTGATGTTTATGGAAGTGCAAAACTACCCCTTGACTTAGCAATGAGTGACTTTATATCTATTATTATTGGTGCAATTGTGATTGTACTTCTTTCATCTTATTATCCAGCTTCTAAAGCTACAAACATTGATGTAATTGATGTTCTAAGAAATGAATAAAATAAGCCTTTATTTTAAAGGCTTATTTATTATTTGACTCTTTTTATTTTCTTCTTCAGAATCTTTTCCCATAATAAAATCAAAAAGTTTTACAGGTGAATTTAATATTCTTTTACCAATATTCATAGGTGCAGTTACTGTATCTTTTGTAAGATTTGTTGAAATTTCAGGGTTATCTAAATTCCCTTCAAGATTAACTTCTGTTTCAACCCTATTGTTATCACCCAATAAAACATAGTTTACAACAGGAATCATTCCAACAATTTTTGAATAATCTTTTAAAAATATAAGTTTAATACTTGAAGTTAACATCATTGTATTTAAATCTATTTTCCCATTTCCATCAAAATCAATACCATTTCCAACAGTAACTAATTTTTTAATATCTAATAAGTTTTTCTCTTTATTATAATTAAACTCTATATTACCATTTATAATTTTATACGCTGTTAGGTTAAATCCAGAGTTTGTAGCCATCCCAACAACAGATGGAATAGCTAATAATGGATTTATTAATGCAGGTGAAGTATGAATAAATATTAAAAGATTGTTTAAAATAGCTAAATCTTCAATGTTACTATTCTCAATAATTAATTTACCATTTAAATTATCAATAGTACCATTTGCATGTAATAATAAATTTCCACCTTTAAATATATGTTTGTCAAAAATTGCATTTACAAACTCATCACTTAAATTATTTGAAAAAATATCAACTTTTTTATCTTTTGATTCTTTAAAAGTAATATTCGTAAGTTTATGGTCTAAACTTATAAATTTACTATCTTCTCGCACTCTTATTTCAAAATTATCACTTAAAAATTTATATTTATCATTTATAATAATATTTGAATTTTTACCTTTCATACTTATATTTTTATATTTATTTTCTTCAACTTTTTGATTATCTGTACTTGTATAATATAAATTATATCCATCAACATACAAAGAGATCCCATCTTTTTTTAACTCTAAACTTAAATCTTCATTTTTTGTTTTAATAAATGTCACACCATTTTTTATACTTCCAAACAGACTTAAACTACTGATTTTATCACTATTTTTTCTTATTGGTAAATTAAGATCTTTTACATCTGCTTCAAAATTTATCTCTTTATTCATTATAGAAATTTTCGCTTTTTCTAAATGATAAATATCATTTTCAACTTTTAATTTACTATTTAATAAATTGATATTCATATTTTGTTGAAAACCACTATTTTGAAGTTTTGAATCCACTAAAATATCTAAATTTCGTAAATAGATATTTAATTTGTCATCTATTTCTATTTTTAAATCTTCATCTTTTGATGAAATTTTAATTTTTCCATCTTCAATTTTTCCACTTATATCAAGGGCATCAATATTTTTATTATCCTTTTGAATTGGTAAATCAAGACCTTTTACAAAAGCATCAAAACTCATATTTTTTTCATTTTTAATATGTAAAGTGATATTTCCTTCTTTAATTGAAGTATCTTTTAAAAGTTTTGAATATGGATAAATTTTTGATAAATCATCAATATTTACAGAAATTAGCTCTGCAACATCTATTTTAGTTCCTAAATCTTTTAATAAAATAGTCACTTGTTTATCAAAATCCATATCTAAAGTTGTCTGTTTATTTTTAATATCTACAATACTTTCATTATTCTCTTTTTTAATCAAAAAAGACTTGATATTTGCATCTCCTGAAGATTTCAAAGTTTTTGTATCAAGATTTAAATTCACAATAGCATCAATCATATTTTTGTATTTAAAATCACTATTTTTTATTTCAATTAATGAATCATTTAAAATAACTTCACCATATTTACTATCAAAAGAGAAATTATTTATAGATATTTGTGCATCATTTAAGAAAAACTGCCCATAAGTTGACATATGTTTTTCACTATCATATGGAAATTTCATCAATAAAGAAGCTTGTGTATTTCCACTTTTTTGTACTAAAGGAAGATTTATTTTATAAGCTTTTAAAATATCTAAAACATCTTTATCTAATTTACTATCTGCTTTAATAAATACATCTACCTGACCATCTTTTTGACTTGTTAAGTTGTGAATTGTTACATAACTTCCATCAAGTTTTTTATCTTTAAATAGTGGTTCAATTAAATCAAAATGTAATTTATTATCTTTAAAAGAGATATCTAAACTTTTTGTATTTACAACATCTACATCTTTATGAAATCTAATTTTTGCCTCTTTTATTTGAGCTTTTCCTTGTAGTGAATCTTCAATTATGTGATTATTTTTTAAATCGTATTCCCCATAAAATTCTTGAAGTTTTATATCACCCTCAACATTATCATACATCCAAGCTTCTGCAACTTCATCTAAATCTAAAAATTTTTTCAAAAATTTCAAACTTTTAAATGGTTGGCTTACTAAATAAAATCTAGCAATATCTTTATTCATTTCAAGATTAATATTACTTTGAATATCTTGATAATAGAAGTTCCCATAATAATTTAATTTTTCATTAAAATAATCAATTTTAACCTTTCCATCAAATAGTAAATCTATATCTTTCAAATATAAAGAATATAACTCAAACACCACTTGATTCGATATTGTGTCAATTTTTGAAGAGACATTTATATACTTATTATCCAAATATAAAATTTCATCATTTAAAATTATTTCAAACTCATTGTCATCTATTTTTAATTTATTTATTTTTATTTCTTGGAAAAATTTTAAAACAGTAGGAAGTATTTGTATATTCTTTTTTAAATCCTCTAAAGAGTTAGCTGTTTGAGTTTTTTTTGATTTATATTCGATGTTTTCAATATTCAAAATAAGTTTTTTATCGATTTTAATATAGAATTGCGAAACTAAAATATTTGAAAAAGAAAAAGAGTCTATTTTTATGCCAGAATACAGAAACGAAAGAAGTGATATTATTATTAAAAAAAGAAAAAGTAAAATAGGTTTAATCATCTTCAACATTATTGAATTTATCCTTGTTTGTTTGATTGCCGTATTGTTTTACGGAACAACATCAATAACTTCTACAAAAGTATTATATATTCCTAAAGGCAGTACTAGTTATATTATATCATACTTAAATAAAAATGGCTTTGAGATGGGAGTTGTTGATGAATTAATACTCAAATCTATGGGATATGTTCAAAGTGGCTGGATAGATATAAATGAAAATAAATTAACAAGACTTGATTTTGCCTATAAATTAATTACTTCAAAAGCAGCTCTTAAAAGTATTACTTTAATTCCAGGGGAAACTTCATATGTTTTCCTTAAAAAATTAGCAGCAGAATTTAATTTATCAGAAGAAAAGTTAACTGAATTGTATAACCAATATGCATACAAAGCAGATGGAAATATTTTGGCTGATACCTATATGTTACCACTTGGGATGAAAGAAGATTATATGATTTTTTATCTATTTTCACAAACAAATAAAAAATATGAAGAATTTTCTAAAAAAATATTTGGTTATTATGATAAAAGAAAATGGTTTAACTACTTAACGTTAGCATCTGTTATACAAAAAGAAGCAGCAACAACTAATGAAATGCCAATTGTTGCAAGTGTTATTCATAACCGATTAAAAAAAGGCATGAAACTACAGATGGATGGAACTTTAAATTATGGAGAGTATTCAAATACAGTTGTAACAGCTGATAGAATTAGAGATGATAATACGACATACAATACTTATAAAAATCCAAGTTTGCCATCAGACCCTGTTTGTGCTGTAAGTTTGGATGCCATAAAAGCTGGAATTTTCCCTGTAAAAAGTGAATATATCTATTTTGTAAGAGATAATAGAACTGGTCTTCATAAATTTGCAAGTACTTTTGAACAACATCAAGCTAATATAAATGCAAATATTGGTGTTGCTAAAACTTATACAAAAGTTAAAACAGATGAAACTCAAATTGATGCTGAAGCTGAAACTATTATGAAAACAGATGTAACAAAACAGAAACCTGTATCTATCAGAGATTTATTTAATAATATAAATTAATCAACTTGTGAAAATTTGAAACAATCAAATTTTCACACCTCAAATATATCCAACTTTCAATTTCCTTAAATTCAAATCTAGCTATCATATTGCTAACATTAAAATTCAAATTTAGGAAACAATATGTCAAAAATCATTTACACAAAAGTTGATGAAGCTCCAGCTTTAGCAACATACTCTTTTTTACCAATCATTAAAGCTTTCACAAAAAGCTCTGGAATTGAAATGGTTACAAAAGATATTTCTCTTGCTGGAAGAATTCTTGCTAACTTCCCTGAAAATTTAACTGATGATCAAAAAATCAGTGACGATTTAGCTGAATTAGGAGCTTTAACTCAAGATCCAACTGCAAATATCATTAAATTACCAAACGTTTCAGCTTCTGTTCCTCAATTAAAAGCTGCAATTGCAGAATTACAAGCAAAAGGTTACAACATCCCAAATTATGATGCTAGTGAAGAAATTACAGCTAGATATTCAAAAATTACAGGTTCTGCTGTTAACCCAGTATTAAGAGAAGGAAATTCAGATAGAAGAGCTCCAGGTGCAGTTAAAAACTACGCAAAAGCTAATCCTCACAGAATGGGTAAATGGACAAAAGATTCTAAAACTGACGTTGCTTGTATGGATTCAGGTGACTTCTATGGTTCTGAAGTATCTAAAACTTTTGACGAAGCAAATGATTTAAAAATCTCTTTCTTTGATGCAGCTGGTACTGAAACTGTATTAAAAGCATCTACAAAAGTTCTTGCTGGTGAAATTATTGATGCAACTGTATTAAGTGCAAAAGCATTACAAGATTTCTATGCAAAAGCAATTGAAAGAGCTAAAAAAGAAGATGTATTATTATCTTTACACTTAAAAGCTACAATGATGAAAAACTCTGATCCAATTATGTTTGGATTTGCTGTAAAAGTTTATTTCAAAGATTTAATTGAAAAACATTCAGCTTTATTTGAACAAATTGGTGTTAACTTCAACAATGGTTTAGGTGATTTATACGCAAAATTAGAAACTTTAGATGCAGCTAAAAAAGCTGAAATCGAAGCTGATATTGCTGCTGTTTACGCTAAACAACCAAGACTTGCAATGGTAAACTCTGCAAAAGGAATTACAAACTTACATGTTCCTTCAGATGTTATTATTGATGCTTCTATGCCTGCTATGATTAAAGGTGGTGGGAAAATGTGGAATGCTGATGATAAAGAAGAAGATACAATCGCTATGATTCCAGATAGAGCATATGCTGGAAGTTTCAAAGCTGTTATTGATGATTGTAAAGAAAATGGAGCATTAGATGTTACAACTATTGGAACTGTTCCAAATGTTGGATTAATGGCTCAAAAAGCTGAAGAGTATGGTTCACATGACAAAACTTTCCAAGCAAAAGCAAATGGACAAATCAAAGTTATTGATAAAGATGGAAACACTGTATTCTCATTTGATGTAGAAAATGGTGATATTTTCAGAATGTGTCAAACTAAAGATGCTCCAATCCAAGACTGGATTAAATTAGCAGTTACAAGATCAAGATTATCTAATACTCCTGCAATTTTCTGGTTAGATTCTGCAAGAGCTCACGATGCTGAAATGATTAAAAAAGTAAATAAATATTTACCAACTCATGATACAACTGGGTTAGATATTACAATTATGTCTCCTGTTGATGCAACTAAAAAATCTTTAGAGAGAATGAGAGCTGGACTTGATACTATTTCTGTTACTGGAAATATTTTAAGAGATTATAACACTGACTTATTCCCAATTTTAGAATTAGGAACATCTGCAAAAATGTTATCAATCGTTCCATTAATGCAAGGTGGAGGATTATTTGAAACTGGTGCGGGAGGATCTGCTCCTAAACACGTTCAACAATTCCAAGAAGAAGCTTATTTAAGATGGGATTCATTAGGTGAATTTATGGCATTAGCTGCTTCATTTGACCATTTAGCAAATACTCAAGGTAACAAAAAAGCAAAAGTTTTAGCTGATACTTTAGATAGAGCAACTGGAACATTCTTAATCAATGACAAATCACCAGCTAGAAAAATCGGTGATATTGATAATAGAGGTTCTCACTTCTTCTTAGCTATGTATTGGGCGCAAGAATTAGCAGCTCAAGATGTAGATGCTGAATTAAAAGCTGAATTTACTCCAATTGCAAAAGCTATGACTGAAAACGAAGCAAAAATCGTAAAAGAATTAGCTGATGCACAAGGTAAAGCTGTTGATATGGGTGGATACTACTTACCAGACGATGCTAAAACATCTGCTGCAATGAGACCATCTGCTACATTAAATGCAATTATTGGATAATTAATCCTTTGATTTTTTTAAAGGCAAAGCTTAGGCTTTGCCTTTTTTTATGCCCAAAAAGATATAATCTTTTTCTAATAAAAATTTCAAGGGTCTATTTTGAATAAAAAAAGAGTAGGAATTGTAGGAGTTGGAAATGTGGGTGCTACACTTGCATTTACCCTTGCTACAAAAAATATATGTTCATCAATTCTTTTAAAAGATGTAAGAGAAAATATTGTTCAAGCTATGGCTTTAGATATTTCACAAGCCACAAATGCAGCAAAATCAGAAACTATTATTCATGCGTGTTTAAGTGATGAAGAGTTTAAAGATTGTGATGTTATTGTTATAACTGCTGGAATCGCTAGACGTCCTGGAATGAGTAGAGATGATTTACTTCTAACAAATGCAAAAATTATGAATTCAGTAATAAATAGTGTAATTCCTTTTAATCCAAATGCAATTATTATAATAGTTTCCAATCCCCTTGATGTTATGGTTTATACAGCATTAAAAACTTCAAATTGGTCAAGAAATAAAATTATTGGAATGGCTGGTATTTTAGATAGTGCAAGAATGGCACATTTTATATTTGAAAAACTAGGATATGGTCAAGGTCAAATTAAAGCCTCTGTTATGGGAGGTCATGGTGATGATATGGTTCCACTTGCTGATTTTTCAACAGTAAATGGAGTAAATTTAAATGAAGTTTTATCAAAAGAAGATATTGAAGATATAATCTATAAAACAAAAAATGGTGGAGCTCAAATAGTAAAATTACTTGAAACAGGTTCTGCTTATTATGCACCTGCGTATTCAACTATTTTGATGATTGAAGCAATTTTAGAAGATAAAAAAGAGATTTACCCTTGTGCTATAATGCTTAATGGTGAATATGGTTATGAAAATATAGTTTCAGGAGTTCCTGTGATGTTAGGAGCAAATGGAGTTGAGAAAGTTGTAGAATTAGAGCTAAAAGAAGAACAAAAAAATCAATTTTCTAAATCAATAGCTTCAGTTCAAGAGTTGATAAATATTTTAAAGGAAAAAAAATGAAACAAACATTTGAAGTTTTAAATGTAAAATGTGGTGGATGTGCTAGTACACTGACAAAATCACTAAAAGAAGAGTTTGGTGAAGTTGAAGTAAATCTTGATGTAATGCCACGACAAATTACACTTGATGTAGAAGATGAACAAAAAGAGGCTTTAAAACTAAAACTAAGAAGTTTAGGTTACCCACTAACTAGCGATGAATTAAGTGGTTTACAAAAGGCAACAACAACAGCAAAAAGTTTTGTTTCTTGTGCAATTGGGAAAATGAATAGCTAAATTTATTGTGCTAATTTATTTTTTACTAAACTTTAGATAAAATCGCACCCTTTATCAAGAAAAAAACTAATAAAAATTTAGGTTGAAAATATGAAAGTAGTTACAGGCGTAGTTGGTAACGATATACATGTGGTTGCAAATAGACTTATTGATATATCATTACAAGCAAGAGGGTTTGAAGTATTTAATTTAGGTGTTAATACATATCTTGAAGAGTTCATTGACGCAGTTATTGAAACAAATGCTGATGTTTTACTTATATCTTCACTAAATGGTGAAGCTGAGGGTTGGTGTAGAGATTTACCAATATTAAAATCAAAATACAAGAATTTAAAAGATGTTGTATTTATGTTAGGAGGAAACCTAGCTGTTGGTGAAGGTGATGCAAGTGTTATTGTACCAAAATTCAAAAACTATGGTTTTGATTTAGTATTTCATCAAGTTGATTTAAATACTGGACTTGACGAATTAGAAAAATATCTAAAGGAGAGAAATTGAGTTTACTGCAAGAAGAAAGAAACATAATTGTTCAAAATAAATACGCAGATAATTTTGATTTTGCAGAAATTGAAGAGTTTATAAAAGGCGCTTCTAAAAACCTATTTATTTCGCACCACTTCAAAAATAAAAAGAAAATGTTAGTTCAACCTCGTGGTGGATTCCCTACTTATAAAAAAATGTTTTCACTTTATGAGTTTTTTGTTGATGCAAATGTAGATGTATTACCTTGTACAATTGATTCAAATACAAGATTAAATGACTACGCAACAAGTGCAAAAATGCTAAAACTTTCAGAAGAAAATGAAGTTGATATGTTAAATGGTTATCCACTTGTAAATCATGGATATAGAACTAGTAGAAAAATGATGACTCATTTTGATAAACCAATTTCTTTAAGACATGGAACTCCTGATGCTAGACTTCTAATTGAAACAGCATTAGCTTCTGGTATTTTTGAAATTGAAGGTGGTCCAATTACTTATCTTTTACCCTACTCTAAAAACTTTCCATTAGATAAAGCATTTATGTATTGGAAATATGTAGAAAGAATTTGTGCTAACTACTCAAAACTAAATGAACCAATTAATAGAGAATCTTTTGGTCCATTAACAGCAACTCTAGTTCCTCCTTGTATTACAATAGTAATTCAACTTTGTGAAATGCTTTTATCACTTGAAGAGGGAGTTAAATCATTCTCTGTTTCATTTTCACAAACTGGTTCTATGATTCAAGATATTGTAACTGCTAATGTTTTAAGAAAAATGGCAAAACACTATGCTGAACAAATCGGTTGTGGTGATGCTATGATAAATTTAGTATATCATCAATGGATGGGAGCATTTCCATCAAATAAAGATTATTCAGAATCATTAATCAATACTTCAACTGTAATTGCTTCAATGGTTAGAGCTGATAAAATAATCACAAAAACAAGAGATGAAGCATTTGGTATTCCAACACGAGAATCAAATGCAAAAACTGTTGCAAACACACAATATACTTTAAAAATGTTACAAGGTATTCCAAATATCTCTGATGAACAAGAAGAAGAGATTGTAACAAGTGAAGTTATGTCAATAATGGAAGCTGTATTTAATGATAAAGCTGACACTTTATGGAGAAAAGTATTTAACTCTATAAAAGCTGGAATCATCGATGTTCCATACTCTCCACATATTATAAATAACAATGAAGTTGTAACTGTAAGAGATAAAAATAAAAATATTAGAATCATAAAAAGAGGAAATCTTCCAATTTCTGATAGATGTTTTGAATATGAAAAAGCTCAAT
>JAQUIV010000104.1 GCA_028681275.1 Aliarcobacter sp. | reverse complement strand
CAAAGTGTTGTAAATGAAGTTGATTTATCTTTTATCCAATCTAAATTAGGTAAATATGAATAATACAAATATGAAAAAAGCAGTAGTAGACCAAATTATATTATGGATAGTATTATTTACAATATTTGTAAGTTTTCTATTTTTTATAATTGATTATTCTAATGCTATGAAAGTAAAAGATAATACAGATGCTATTGCTGATTATATTGGAAGAATGGTTGCCCTAAATAAAAATGAAGCTGATATTATCACAGGAGTAAATGAAGTTAAAGATGACTATTTTGTTCCTGCTCAAGTTGCTGATTTAATATGTAATACGGATAATACTATTTCAAATCATCAAGTAATAATAAATGTTCAAACTACAATTATAAATAGTTTTATACCCGTAGGAGCAAATAATGTTCACTCAAAAACTGTTGTTTTTAATGAAAGTAGTGAAAGTCAAAAAGAGTGTTTTTTAACACTCTCATTTAATTAGGAGATTTATATGAATTTATTTAAAATATTGGTTAGTTTATTATCAATTATCAGCTTTTGTTTGTCTACTGAATTAGTTCAAAAAGATTTAAATGAGAATAACTTTTCTATAAATAAAGGCTCTTTTAAAGTTACTGAATTTGATAAAATGATTAAAAATATAAAAGTTAGTAACGAAGCAAATATTGAAATTGATTTTATTGATGATAATACAAAACCACTTCGAGCAATAAAAATATTTGCAAAAGAAGTAGGTACTGGAAATATTTTAGTTACATTTGTTGATAATTCTACAATGCATATAAATATAAATATTGTTGAAAATCTAGCAACAATTATAAGTGTTGCAAAACAAATAAGTCCAAAAATTGACATCACTCAAACAAATGGTAAAGTAATTCTAAAAGGTAGTGTTGATGATGAAAGAGAAAAAAATAAAATCATAGATTTATTTGCAAAAGCAGGTATTGATGTAACAAAAGATTTAGTTGATTTATTAAGCCTTCGAAATCCAGATAAAATGGTAAAGGTAAAACTTTATGCTGTTGAAATCAATAACAATAAAGGTTTAGATTTAAAAAACAATTGGTTTGTTTCTAGTAAAAATTATATGAAAGTATATAATCCAGATGGAACTTATTATAATTTACCTTTAGATAACTACACTACTCCTTTTAATTCATCTAATACTACAACAGTAACTAATAATACTGGTACAAGTACTACAAAAACCGACGTAAAAAACATTGGAAATAGTAGTGAATATTACAATGCTAATGCTCAAAGAAATACTTTAGTTAACGATGCAATTGATAAAATTATGGCAAATTCTGTTTCATTAACTGGTGGATTAACAGGAGCTGCAAACTATTTGGGTAAATATTTTAACGCAGGACTTACTTTAAATTATCTTTCAAGCAAAGGTGTTGCAAATATTTTAGATGAAACTACTTTAATAACTTTAGAAAATAAAAAAGCTGTATTCCATGCAGGTGGAACAATTTATTTAAAGGTACAAACAACAACAGATCAAGGTGTGCCATCAACGGAAATACAAAATATTAACTATGGTTTACAATTAGATATTCAAGCTAAAAATATTGTAAATGATGATTATGTTAGTTTAGATATTATCACTAAATCTACACAAATAGATTGGGCTAGAACTGTAGATGGAATACCATCTTTTACAGAAAAATCTATTCAAACAAATGTAATTGCAGGGAATAATGCAACGATTATTTTAGGTGGACTTATTAATACTCAAAACTCAAAAGACATAGATAAAATACCTTTATTAGGAGATATTCCAATTTTAGGATATTTATTTACAAGTCAAGCATTTAGAGAAGGGAAAAGTGAATTAGTATTTTTTATAACTCCTGAAATAATAGACCCTAGAAATAATAATCAAAACGATTTATTATTAGAAAAAAAAGATTCAATAAATAATGTAAATTCTAATGCTGTAAAAAGTTATATGAATATGGGTGAAAATAAAAGTGTCGAAGTAAGTTCATCAAATACAAATCAAGAAAAAACAACAGAAACAGATTCAAAAAGTGAACATGAAAAAAGAGTAAAAGAGTTGTTAGGAAACTAAAAAGTTTAAGAGGTTATTTCCTCTTAAATCTTCTTAACTAACTGTTGTGGAAGAAGTCCTAAACTCTCTTCAACTTGTTTAGTATCACCGTGTTCTATAAAAGTATCATCATATTCAAATGATGTTAGTTCAACATTATGAATTCTTTTCTCATTTAAAACTTCTAAAATTGCACTTGATACTCCACCTTGTTTTTGTGAATCAGAGAATATATACCAATTATTGTATTTTTTTGATAACTCAACTAAAGTATCTACATCTATTGGTTTTATAAATCTTAAATCAAGTATTGCAATATCTTCTTCATGTAAAGCTTCTGTTTCAATGGCTCTACTAACACCTGCCCCATATCCAATAAATAGTTTATTAGATTCTCCATGCTTTAAAAGTTCTGCTTTTCCTAATTCAAATTGAGTTGAAGTATAAGTTAACTCTTGAAATGCACCTCTTGGATATCTAATAGCACTTGGACTTGTAAGTGTATATGCAAACTCTAAACCTAATTCTAAAGTTTTGTTGTCCCTTGGAGCAAATAAAATCATATTTGGAATAAATCTTAAAAATGAAATATCAAAAACACCTTGATGTGTTTCCCCATCATTTCCAACAAGTCCAGCTCTGTCCATTGCAAAAACAACTGGTAAATTCATCAAACAAACATCATGGATTATTTGATCAAAACCTCTTTGTAAAAAAGTAGAATAAATAGTAATAAATGGTTTAAATCCCTCTTTTGCCATTGCAGCCATTGAAGTAACTGCATGTTGTTCAGCAATTGCAACATCCCAAAATCTATCTGGGAATTTATCCATTAGTTTATTTATTCCTGTACCACTTGGCATTGCAGCTGTAACACCTACTACATTTTCATACTTAGAAGCTAATTCACATAAAGCATCAGCAAAAACAGCCGTTGCAGATTTTGGAGCAATTTTTTTTATAAATTCACCATCTTCAATATTAAAAGGTCCAACTCCATGCCAATGTTCATGTTGTCCCTCAGCTATTTTATAACCTTTTCCTTTTGTTGTATGAGCATGAACAATTACAGGTTTTCCCATAGCTTTTGCAATTTGTAAAGTATCAATAATTTCAGCAATATCATGTCCATCAATTGGACCAATATAATCAATTCCCATCTCTTCAAATAAAATTCCAGGAGTTATAAGTTTCATAGCTTCTTCCATTCTTTTAGCTATGTATGTAGTCCCCTCTGGCATATTTTTTTTGATAAATTTATCAACTTTTGTTTTAAAACCTTGATAATATTTACCAGCAAGAAGTTTTGAAAGATATTTTGAAATTGCCCCTATTGGTTTAGCAATTGACATTTCATTGTCATTTAAAATAATTACAACTGGAAGTTTTATATCACCTAACTCATTTAAAGCTTCATAAACCATCCCAGCAGTCATTGAGCCATCACCAATCATTACTATTGGAACTCTGTTTTCTTTTTTAAGAGCAATAGCCTTAGCAGCTCCCACAGCTAATGAAATAGATGTTGAACTATGACCTGCAACAAAATAATCAGCAGGACTCTCATTTGGTTTTGTAAAACCACTAAGTCCTCCAAATTGTCTTACTGTTTCAAACTCTTCCCAACGACCAGTTAAAAGTTTGTGAGGATAACATTGATGTGATACATCAAAAATAAAAGGATCACTATATGCATCAAATACATAATGCATACCAAGAGTTAATTCAACCGCCCCAAGTGTAGATGAAAAATGTCCACCCTTCCTTGATACCACATCAATAATTCTATCTCTTATCTCTTGTGATAGTGTTTCTAACTCTTTTAATGATTTATCTTTTATTTCCATTTTTTTTTGATACTTTATTTTAATTTTTCTAATACTTCGTCTAACTGTTCAAATACTTTAGTATTTTGCTCATTTCTTCCTATTGTAATTCTAATTGCATTTTGTCCATATCCAGTTAAATCTCTTACAATTACTCCTCTTTCAAGAAGTTTTTGAGCAACAACTTTTGACACAAATTTATCACCAAATTTAATTGTAATAAAATTTGTATAAGATGGAATATATTCAAATCCTCTTGATTTTGCATAATCTTCATATCTTGTCATCTCTTTAAAGTTTTTAGAAATACACTCTTTTACAAACTCTTCATCTTTAAGTGCTTCAATAGCAGCAGCAAGTGTTAAAGTTGTGATATTAAAAGGTGCTCTTAATTTATAAAAAGCATTTATAATTTCAGGTTGAGCAATACCATATCCAACTCTCATTCCACCAAGTGCATAAGCTTTTGAAAAAGTTCCTAAATAAATAGCATTTGGGAAACTAGCAATTAAATCTTTTGGAACTATTCTTTTTTTCTCATCTTTAAATGCTGCATACTCTTGATAAGCTCCATCAACAACAACTAAAGTCTCTTTATCAACTGTTTCTAAAAATGCATAAACATCATCTTTATCTAAACATTCACCTAATGGATTATTTGGTAAACATAAAAAAATTACATCTGCTCCATGTTCTTTATAAAGTTTTGAAAATTGCTCAAGATTGTGTTGGTCATCTTCAGTTTTAATTATTTTTGCACCTGTTTGTTTTCCATAAATTTCATACATAGCAAATGTTGTTTTTGCCATTAAAATTTTTGAATCTTTTTCACATTTTGCATGAACACAATATTCTAAGATTTGGTCACTTCCAGAACCAATAATTACATGTTTACTTGTAACATCAAATTTATTTGCTAATGCTTCTTTTAATTCATACATAGAATCATCAGGATAAATAAACATATTTTGAACTAAACCTTTGATTTTTTCAACAACTTTTGGACTAGTTCCGTAAGGATTTTCATTTGAAGCTAATTTTATAACATCATTTGGATTTACTCCAAACTCTCTAACAACTAACTCTATTGGTTTTCCAGCTTCATAAGTTGTAACATTGTCTAATACTTGATTAAATTGCATTTACTTTTCCTATTCTTTTTATTAAATATCGTTAATTTCTTTTACGTAAGAACCTAAAACTTTAACACTATTTTTGTGTTTTTCTAAAACTTTTTTAACATTTTCATCATCTTTATGACCATCAAAATCTATAAAGAAAATTGAATTTCCCTCTACAATATGAGATTTTATTTTTGTTAGATTTATCTTTGCATCGTTAAAATCATTTAAAAATCTAACCAGTGCACCTTGTTCATTTGGGAATTTTACCAAAATTGATGTTTTGTCATTTCCGCTTTGAGCATTTTCAAAATCACTAATTATAAAAAATCTAGTTTTATTGTTATCTTTATCTTCAATATTTTCAAATAAAATTGGAAGATTATGAAGTTTTGCTCCAACATGTGGACAAATAGCCGCACTTCCTGGTTCATTTGCAGCAATTTTTGCAGCTTTTGTAGTTGATTCAATTGGAATTTGTTCAACTTCATCTAAACCAAAATTTGTTAAAAATTTTCTACA
>JAQUIV010000103.1 GCA_028681275.1 Aliarcobacter sp. | reverse complement strand
AATCTTAATAGTAAGAATGATTATCAAATTAAATTAGACAATTTTTTAAGATAAACAAATTTTATTATTGTTATAATACAAAACTTAAAAAAAAGGAAATAATATATATGATTTTAATGATTGATAATCATTAAACATATAAAATCCATAAAACTTCATAAACCTATAAAACCCTTTATTTAAGGGGTTTTAAACAACTTCTTCGATAATATAAACTTTATAAAAATGTACCTAAATCGCTAAAAATTTGCAAAAAGGGTAGCAATGGGGTAGCACGGAGATGACATGGCAAAGCGTATAAAATCTAAAAAATATACTGGTGTTTATTATAGAGAATTAGAAGATGGTGATAGAGTATTTGAATTTACATATAAAAATTTAGAAGGAAAAAAGAAGTGGATAAAAGTTGGTCTAGCTTCTCACAATATAAATGAATCTTTTGCAAATCGTAAAAGAATAGAAACTATCAACAAGCTAAAATTAGATGGTGATGAACCTGATTTTATAAAAAAAAGAAAAGCAGTAAAAAAAATCTCTCTTAATGCTGTAGCTAATAAATATTTTGCAGATTATGAAATGAGGGCAAAATTAAATATTTTTAAAGAATCTCTTTTTAAATATCAAAATAAAGTGGAACCATACTTTGGTAAAATGCCAGTTGATGAGATAACTAAAGAAGCTGTAGAAAAATGGTTAAAAAGTTTCAAAAAAGATTATAAACAAGCTTCAATAAACAGTTATCACGCTACATTTAAAGCAGTTGTCAATTATGGAATTAAAGAATTTAAAGAACTTGAAAGAGTAATAAATCCTTTACAAAAAATATCTATGAAAGATCCAGAAAATGAAAGGGAAAGAGTTTTATCTACAAATGAGATTAAACATCTATTTGAATGTCTAATTCATAAACCAAAGGCTTATTTGTATGTGGCTGTTGCACTTGGTACTGGTGCAAGACCAAAAGCTATAATAACTACACAAAAAAAAGATTTTGATATTGCAAATAGAACTTTAACATTTCCTGCACTTAAAAAAGGAAAACGATACCCTGTTCCTTTAATAGATTCTTTATACAAACAACTTATTGAAGCCACAAAAGATTTAAATGCAGATGACTATATATTTCATCCTGATAATCCAAAAACAATAACCACTCGACCTATAAGTTATGAGGGAATAAAAAGACAGATTCAGCCACTACTTGATGATTTATTCAATCAAGGATTAGATAATAATGATAGGAAACATCGTGTAACATTTTATACATTTAGACATACTTTTGCAACACATTTAGTAAAAAATCCTCATGTTAATATATTAGATGTTAAAAAGCTTATGAGTCATAGTAGACTTCAAATGACAGAAAGATATGCAAAAGTAGAACTGCATCAAGGTACGCAAAACGCATTAAATAATTTGTACTCTATAAACGATGAAAAATTATAGGAGAAAATCGGAAATACCGAATTTTTAAAATATGATATATAGAATACAAAATTTATATATTGACATAGTGTATCTTTTTTGATACAATAATTTAATGACAAGGTTTTAAATGGAAAAGATTATAGCTGTTAGATTTTTTAAAAGTGAGAATGGTAATGAGCCTGTAAGAGATTGGCTACTGACACTTGATAAAGAAGATAGAAAAATTGTTGGTGCAGATATTCAAACAGTGGAGTTTGGATTCCCTATAGGTATGCCTTTAGTTAGAAAAATAGATACTAAATATAAACTTTGGGAAGTTAGAAGTAAATTAGCCAGTGATAAAATAGCAAGGGTGATATTTACAATTTATAAAGATTGTATGATTCTTTTACATGCTTTTATTAAAAAAGATCAAAAGCTTCCAGAAAAAGAAAAAAATACAGCAATAGAAAGAAGAAAAAAGATTGATACAGGAGAATGTGATGAAAAATAAACATATAGGAACCGATTTTAGTGATTTTTTAAAAGAAGATGGAATATATGAAGAAACTAATGATATAGCTATAAAAAGAGTTATTGCTTATCAATTAGAGCAAGAGATGAAAGCACAAAATATTACTAAAACAAAAATGGCTGAGATGATGAATACAAGTCGTGCTGTAGTAAATAGATTACTCAATCCTGATAATAGCTCTTTAACACTAAGTACATTAGAAAGTGCTACTCACGCATTAGGTAAAAGGTTAAATATTTCTATAATATAGAAATTAAGTTTTTCAAAAAACGGGGGAGTGTTAGAAATTTTGTGTCAGTCTGATAGAATTTATTCTAAAGGATTGAAAAATGAATCAAACATTTGATTTAACAGAAGCACTGGAACAAATTAAAGCTGGTGCAAAAATAGATGGTAAGGATGGAGCGTTTTAGCTCCCTTTATTCTCAGTTGGTAATATTGTTTGAGAGTAGACTGGATCAATCTTTAAACTTATGACTTAAAAAGTGACTTTTGTTGTTCAAAAAGTCCTAAGGGTTTGAGCGAATCTCTAAATTCTAGTTTTTGAACATTTTTTGGAACAAATTATATCTCTAAATAAAGGTTATAAAGATAATGAGTTAGATTTTATAATTTTGTTCCAAAATTTAGAAGAAAAGCAACTCAAACAAAAACTTGATCAACTTACCATAAATATTTTTTAATCTCTTAAAATTTCACAATTTTTTCATACTACAAGTTTATAATTATAAAAAATAAAAGGACATGAAAATGAAAAAATTACTTTTAATAGCTTTACTAGCTACAACTTCACTCTTTGCAACTGACTATGATAGTATGAGTATTGATGAGCTTAATACACTCAGAGGCACTGTTCCAACTGAAGATAGAGACAGCTATCGATCTGCAGTGCAAAGTAAAATGCAATCCTTAACACCAGAGGAAAGATCCAGCTATAGAAGTTCAAATGGCAAAGGAAGTGGTCAAGGTAAAATGTTACGAGATGGTTCTGGTGGTGGAAATATGTATAAAGGTAGTAGAAGTGGTGGCTTTGGTGGTGGTGGAAGACACTAGGTCTTCTTACAAAATTCAAAATTAATAATAAAGGATAATCAATGAACGTAAATGGAAATGGAATGATGCAACAAACTCAAATGCAAACACAAATGCATAAAATGGATGGTACAGGAGGTGGACAAGGAAAAGGTGGTGCCAATGGTATGAAAGATATTATGCAAGGACTTAAACCAACAGATAGAGTTGCTCTACAAGAGCAATTAAGTGCTATGAGTGAAGATCAAAGAGTCGCTGTAAAAGAGGAACTTAAAGCAATTGATGGAACAAATTTAAGTAGTGATGAATATTTACAATCACTCCTAAGTGCAATAAATTCAAATGAAGATACAACGGCTACTGAGGAATTTACTCCAATATATGCATAAAATAAACTTTTAAAGTGTTATAATCTCATATGAAGATACTTTACTTAGAAGATGATTATGATCTTAGTGAAACAATTGAAGAGTTTTTAGAAGAGGAAGGATTCATTGTAACATCTGTATACAATTCTGATTCAGCTCTAAAACAACTCTTTCATAATAGTTTTGATCTACTTATTTTAGATGTTCAGGTTCCTGGAATTGATGGATTTGAACTTCTAAAAGAGTTAAGAGAAGCAGATATCTTGACACCAGCTATATTTACCACTTCACGTAATAGTATTGAAGATCTGTCTACTGGATATGAAGTTGGTGCTGATGATTATTTGAAAAAACCATTTGAGCTTCAAGAGCTTCTTTTTAGAATTAAAGCACTACTTAAAAGAGAATACAAAGTTCAAAATGAGACAATTCAAATAGATACTCATATTACATTTAACTACAATCTTCAGACACTTATCACCCATGAGAAAAGTTTAAAACTCAACAACAAAGAATCAGAGCTCTTAAAAATACTCATTTCTCATAAGAATCAATGTGTAACATTTGATCAAATCTTTGAATATGTATGGGGATTTGATAAAGAACACAATGAAGCAAGTCTAAGAACATATATTAAAAACCTTCGAAAATATATTGGTAAAGAGAGAATAAAAAGTATTAAAAAACAAGGATATATATTTGTCTAAAGTAGAGCAAAAAACTATCCTCAATATTCTAATTCTCTATTTTACCTCTACCATGCTTATTGTAATTGCATTTGCATATAGCTACTATGTTACAGAAAAAGAAAAACATATAAATAGTGTAAAAAACACCCTTTTTTTAGATGGAAAAACACTCTTGAGTGAACTTGAAAAACTTCACAATCGTATTTCAAAAACTATCACATACCCTAGATATAAAGAATTTGATAGTGCTATTTATGATATAGAGAAAAATTTTATTTTTGGAACTTTTACTCCTCAGAATATACAATTTGATCAAGAGTATTATTATGATAAAGGGTTTGATTATTATATTTTAAAAACACACCATTATTATTTGGGAGCAGCTTATATTGTAATTAAAAAAGATGGAAAATCATTTTTAAATACTGTTGCTAAAAAACTTTTTTTAATCCTTTTTGGTAGTTTATTTGTTATCATAATCACTTCCGTTTTTTTAGCAAAACTTATTCTTAAACCGATACGCGACAATCTCCAACTTCTTGATCGATTTATCAAGGATACTACCCATGAACTTAATACCCCAGTATCAACTATCACTTCAAACATTGAGTTACTGCAAAAACAACCCTATGACCCTGTAAAGTTTCAAAAGAAAATTAAAAGAATTAAAAATGCTTCTATGAGTATTTCACACCTGTATGAAGATTTGGTTTACCTGACATTGAAAAAGCATGTTCCAACCAATAACGAACTTATATTGATCAATACAATAATTGAGCAAAGAGTGGAGTATTTTTCATCATTATTACAATCAAAATCAATCACTGCAAATATCAACTCTCATGAAAATACAACTTTATATATTGATCAAAAAAAGATTCAAAGAGTTATTGATAATCTTCTATCCAATGCAATTAAATATTCTCCTAAAGATACCCAGATAGATATAATCATCCAAAAAAATAGCTTTTGTGTTCAAGACCATGGTATAGGGATGGATAATGATGAGATAGAAAAAATTCATGAAAGATACAGAAGGTTTGATAGCACTCAAGGTGGTTTTGGTATTGGGTTTAATATAATTTATACTATTGCTAAAGAGTATCAACTGGATATTTATATCAAATCTAAAAAAGGAGTTGGCACATGCATTACTTTAAGTTGGTAGTATTAGTACATTTACTAGCTATTGAAATTTTAGCTGATACAAGTCTTTTTGATAACAACTGTAAAAACTGCCATTTTGCATCGAGACAACTTGATATGTTTATGGCAAGATATACTTTGAAATACAGTAGTGAATCAAAAATCAAAGAGGCTATTTTCCAGTACCTCAAAGATCCAAAAAAAGAAACATCAGTTATGCCAACTGGCTTTCTTAATCGATTTGGGATCAAGGACCCCTCTACTTTAAATGAGACAGAATTAAAAAATTCAATTGAACAATATTATAATATCTACAATCTCAAAAATCGGATCAAATAATTAACACAAGAGTTGTTTTCAGTAGTTACTTGTTCCTAAATGTGT
>JAQUIV010000016.1 GCA_028681275.1 Aliarcobacter sp. | reverse complement strand
GAACCAAAACCAATCATTGCAACTTTTTTTGATTTAATTAAATCGATATTACAATCTTTATCATAGTATACATTTAAACCCATTAGTAAACCCTCTAAATATTAAATTTTTGAGATTATACAAAAAACTATCTAAATCTTAGATAACTTGGAAAATTAAAGGGAAGAATACTTTTACTTTAGCTACTATTACAGGATTATTTCAAAAGGATTTAACTTGTTAAAAGAACTATTTATAAAAATTCAAACTGATTGTAAAACTTATTCTGAGAATGAATTGAATGAAATAGAGAAGTTTTTAAAAGAAGAAATCATAATAAAAAAAGAAGATGAAACTTATGAATTAAACTCTAAATATAAAGTTGCCCTTGTAAAAGTAGGAAAAAATTTAGTAGTTTTAGAAGATTTAATAAGTGAACACAAAAATATAAAAATAGAGTTTGATGATTTAAATGGCGCTTATGATGGGGATTTAGTTCTTGCAAAAAGAGTTTTTAATCCAAGAAGCAGAACAAAAGCAAAAATTGTTCAAATTCTTGATGGTAAAAAAAATGATGTTTTAGTTTACATAAAAGATAAAGCATTTTATACAGTAAAAGAAAATATAAAACTAGAAAATAAAAATGCTTTAAAATATCAAGATGGTGATGTTTTACTTGTGGAAAACAAATCATTGGAACTAATAAAAAATTTAGGAAATATAGAAAATCCAAAAATAGATGAACTTATCTCTTTACACCTTTATAATGAGACTTTTAGATTAGAAAAACATCTTGAAGTTACAGCAAATATGGATGATACAAAACAAAGGGTTGATTTAAGAGATTTATATTTTTGTACAATTGATCCAAATAGTGCAAAAGACCATGATGATGCAATCTATTTTGATATAAAAGAGAATATCTTATATGTTGCAATTGCTGATGTTTCATATTTTGTAAAGGAAGGAAGCGAACTTGATTTATTAGCATTTAAAAAATCAACTTCTGTTTATCTTCCAACAAAAGTTTTACCAATGTTACCACCAATTTTAAGTGAAGAAATGTGTTCACTAAAAGAGGGAGTTGATAGATACTCATATGTATTTAAACTACATTTAGATTTAGAAAATCTAAGTGTAAAAAAAGCTGAACTTTTTGAAGCAATTATAAATTCACATAAAAACTTCTCTTATGGCAGAATTGATAGGGTAATTGAAGGTCACCTTGACCAATATTCAAAAACTGAAAAAGAGATATTTGATTATCTTATTCCTTTATATGAAATCACTAAAAAATTTAGAAAAAGAAGATTAATAAAAGGTTATGATTTTAGAACAACTGAAAATAGATTAAAATTAAAAAATGATAATTTAGAATCAATAGAAGTTGAAACTTCAACAGCTTCCCATCAATTGGTTGAAGAGTGTATGTTACTTGCAAACATAGAAGCAAGTAAAAAAGTAAATACAGTTGGGATTTATAGAATTCACGAAGAGCCACCTTTTAAAGCTATTTCAAAACTTGTGGATGATGTAAATATTTTAGGAGTTAATGTAAAACTTCAAAGTGATGTTCACGATACAATTACACATATTCAGGAAAAAGCAAAAATTTCTATGATGAGTGCAGAAATTGATGAGCTTATTATTCAAGCTCAAACTCAAGCAAAATATTCTTCAAAAAATTTAGGGCATTTTGGTTTAGGATTTTCTTCTTATTCGCATTTTACATCTCCAATTAGAAGATATTCAGATTTAGTTTTACACCGAATTCTAAAAACAAAACAAACTCCTAAAAATATAGAAGATATTTGTGAACATATCTCTTTAAATGAAAGAAAAATTGATCAACTTGTTTGGGATTTTGAAGATAGAAAATACGCACGATGGGCAAGTTTACATTTAGGTGAAGAGATAAAAGTAAAAGTAGTTGATACAGAAAAAGCAAGAGCTGTTTGTTACGAAAAGATATTTGGGATGAAAGTAAATTTAGAAAACTACAAAGGGCAGAAACTATTTTCTAAAATGAGAGTGAAAATAAAATCTGCCGACATTGTAACAAAGGTTATCGTTGCTACTATAATGTAGCACACTTATCAATAGATGCTAAAAAAGGATCAACTTTTTCACTAGTAACATATTGACCAATCAGTTTCTCTTTTTCATTTATAAAAATTGGAGAAACAAGATTTATAATTGAATGTTCAACTGGTTCTTGAGAAACTACACAAAAATATGTATCAAAATCTTCTTTTGATTTAATTTTTAGTTTTTCTAAAACATTATCATCTATTTCAAAATCAAATGATACTTTATTTAAAACATTGATGTTTACAACTGTAATTTTTGTTTTCCCATCGAAAACCAAAAAAGAGAAAAAATCATCAATTTTTTCAACACTTAAACTCTTAAAATCCTCAAACCCTAATATTGGAAGTACAATCTTATACATAGCTAAGTCCTTTGAAATAAATAAATTGTATTGAAAGTAAACTTAGGATACTATTTTATTTATGTATAAAAACGAATTTGATAACTATTTAAAACAAAATAAAAAGTTTAAAGCCTACATGTTTTATGGGCAGTCTATTTTTTTAGTAGAACAATATGCTTTAGCAATTGCTCAATCATTGGGAAATGATGATGAAATAGAGAAACTTTATTTTGAAGATTATGATTTCAAATACGCAAAAGATAAACTTCTACAATCTTCTTTATTTTCAAGTAACAATATAGTTTTGATAAAAATAGATAAAAAACTTCCAAAAAAAGAAGTAGATTCTTTAATTGAAGCTTGTAACCTAAATCCTGACAGTACAATTATATTTGCTTGTTTAGGCGATGGTGATTTTAAAACTATGGAAGCTAGTTTTTCTTTAAAAACAAATTCAGCAGCTGTAAGATTTTTTTTACCAACGGACACGGAAGCTATTAAATTTTTAGAGTATGAAGCAAAAATGCTAAATATGAAAGTTGAACCAAGTGCCTTAAATCATCTATATTTTATGCATAAAAATGATTTGGCATTATGTGTAAATGATATGAAAAAATTAGCAATTTTTGATGAAGTTATTACTACTCATTTGGTTGATACTCACTGTTTTGGAATTGGAGCTGTAAATTTTGAAGATTTTTTACACGATTTATTAAGTGGAAAAGATATAAGTAGCGATTTGAGTTTATTGCTTGAAGAGGGAATGAATGAGATTTTTTTGTTAAATCAAATTACCTCTTTTGTTCAACAACTTTTTATGATTAGTTCATACGCAAGAACTATTGGGCAACCAAATCCTAAGGAAATTTTAGGATTTATTCCACCAAAAAATATTTGGGAAAAAAAATCAAAACTTGCAATTAATAAAAAACCTGAAGTATTCCAAGAGATTTTAGAATACTTATTAAATATGGAATTAGATTTCAAAACTTCAAAAATTGATAATCAAAGTTTATATCTTCAAGCAAGTCTAAGAAAGTTTACAGTTTTATTTAGATAAAATCTCGAACTTTACAAAAAAAGAAATCCTTGCTGATATTAGGAAATGTAAAGAATACCGGCACAATCTATAAGGAGAATTAATGTCAAAAATCAAACATTATGAAACAATGTTTATCTTAAAACCTACATTAACTGATGAAGAAACTGTAGCGCAAATTGATACTATTAGAGGTATCATTGAAAAAAATGGTGGAGAAATCATATCTGCTGACAATGTTGGTCAAAGAGAATTAGCTTACGAAATCGAAAAATGTAAAAGAGGTTACTATTATGTAATCTATTTCCAAGGTAACCCAGCAGGAATTGCTGAAATCGAAAGAAATTACAGAATGAACGAAAACTTAATTAGATTTATCTTCATTAAATATGATAGCAAAAAAGAAGTTGCATCATGGACTAAAATGAGTGATGAGGCAGCTAAAAAAGCTAATAAATAATAAAATTTAGGAATCTTACATGTATAATAAAGTAATAATGGTAGGAAATTTAACAAGAGATATTGAATTAAGATATTTACCATCAGGTTCTGCAATTGCAAAATCTGCTGTTGCAACATCTTATAAATACAAATCTTCAACTGGTGAACAAAAAGATGAAGTTTGTTTTTTAGATTTTAATATTTTTGGAAGATCTGCTGAAGTTGCTAATCAATACTTGAAAAAAGGTTCTAAAGTTTTATTAGAGGGAAGACTTGTATTTGAACAATGGACTGCTCAAGATGGATCAACAAGAAGTAGACACTCTTTAAGAGTAGATGCAATGAAAATGTTAGATTCTAAGGGTGATTCTGGAATGGCTGGGGACAACCAAGGTTATAATCCGCAAGGAACTTATAATCAACCAGCAAATATTCAATACGATGAGCCATCTTCTCCAGCTAGCTATGGTGGTATGAATCAAGCAAAACCAAGAGTTGAGCAAAGAATACCTGAAATTGATATAGACGAAGACGAAATACCGTTTTAGAAAGGACATCAAATGGCAGAAAGAAGAAAATACGGAAAAAAATATTGTAAATATACTGAGATGAAAGTTGATTTCATTGATTATAAAAACACTGAATTATTAAAATTATCTATGAGTGAAAGAGGTAAAATTATGCCTAGAAGACTTACTGGTAACTCTAAAAATTCACAAGAAATGGTAGAAAAAGCAATCAAAAGAGCTAGACATATGGCATTAGTTCCTTACATTGTTGATACTAAAAACATCACTGATTCTGCATATGCAAGATCATTTTACTAAGATTTATTTTTAGTGAGTTAAAAGGGAAGAAGTTAAACTTCTTCCCTTTTTTTATTTCTAATAAAAAAAAGTTTATGAAAAATCAATTAAAAACAGCGCTTCGATTACGTTTTGAATATTATAATTTATATGAAAGTAAAGAAGAGATTTGGCATAAAAAATACAAAGAACACAATCTTTATAATGTTGTAGTTAAAAGTTTTGAATATGATTTTAAAGAAATAGGTGAAATGATGCCTAAACTTTTAGAACAAAATGAGAAAAAATTATAGAAAGCCTATAATTTCTCCCAAACTGTTCCATTTACTGTATCCATTAATGAAATTCCAAGTTCAGATAATTCATCTCTAACAGCATCTGCTTTTGTAAAATCTTTTATTTTTTTAGCTTCATTTCTTTGTGTTATTAAATCTTCAATTTTAAATTTAGTTTGTTCATCTATTCCAAATTGAAAATATTCATAAGCATCATTAAAAGCAATTCCTAAAATATCATTAATAAATAAAATATTTGAAATTAACTCTTTTTTTAGATTTTTATCTTTTGGATTAGCATCTAATTTATCATTTGCATTTCCAATCATTTCATCAATAATTGAAAGAGCTTTTGAAGTATTTATATCATCATTTAAAGCATTTAAAATATCTTCTTTAAACTTTTTATTTATAGTTGAAGCTTCAGTTCCATAAACTCTTTTTTTGATTCTATAAAGCTTATCAAGTCTTTTTTTTGAAGCGATTAAATCTTCTTCATTAAAATTAAAATTTGCTCTATAATGTGTTGACATAAGATAAAATCTAACAACTTCACCTGAATATGATTTTAAAACATCTTTTAGGAAAAATGAGTTTCCTAAAGATTTACTCATCTTTTCACCATCAATATTTACAAAACCATTATGCATCCAATATTTTGCTAAGTTTTGTCCACTTGAACATCTTGTTTGTGCAGCTTCATTTTCATGGTGTGGGAAAAGTAAATCAGCACCACCACCATGAATATCTATTTGAAATTCTGAATCTTTATAAGCTAAATGTTTTTCAATCATAGCAGAACACTCGATATGCCAACCAGGACGTCCTAAACCAAATGGAGCTTCAAAACTAACATCATTTGTTTTAGCAAACTTCCAAAGTGCAAAATCAGAAGGATTTCTTTTTTCGACATTTACTTCAACTCTAGCTTGAGAATTTTCATCATTTATTTTATGTGATAATGTTCCATAAGAACTATCTTTTGAAGTATCAAAATATACACTATCACTTGTTTTATAAGCAATATCTTTCGAAATAAGATTTGAAATCATATCTTTCATAATTTCAAGATTTTCAGTAGCTTTTGGTTCGATTGTATTATCTAAGATATTTAAAGCTTTCATATCAGCTTTGTAAGTATTTATATATGTTGTTGTGATTTCTTCTAAAGATTTATTTGATTCATTCATTTTCTTAATGATTTTATCATCAATATCAGTAAAGTTTTTTGTCATAATAACTTCATAATCATTAGCTTTTAAAACCCTATGAAGTAAATCAAAGGCTATTGCACTTCTTGCATGACCTAAATGAGAATCATCATAAACAGTTGGTCCACAAACATAAATTTTAGCTACATTAGGAACAATAGAGTTAAACTCTATTTTTTCCTTTTTTACTGAGTCGTAAATATGTAGTAACATGTTATTTAAATAGTGCTTCTAAAGATGCTGTATCTGTTGTTTTTTCTTCATTTACAACAGCTTTTTCATTGTTAGATGCAGATGTTGCTGATGCAACTTCAATTAATTCAATATCATATTTTGTAAGCATAGAAGCAAGTCTAATATTTAAACCAGCTTTTCCAATTGCTTTTGATTTTTGGTCACTTGGAATTGTAACTATTGCTTTACCTTTTTCACCATAACTTGGATGTTTTTCAATTTTTACACTATTTACAAGTGCAGGTGATAAAGCTCTTGAAATAAACATTTCAGGAATTGTAGAAAATTCAACACAGTCGATATTTTCCCCATTTAATTGTTTTGAAACAGAACCAATTCTAACACCTTTTACTCCAACAACAGAACCAATAGGGTCAATTTGTGCGTCAATTGTAGAAAGTGCGATTTTAGATCTAGTCCCTGGAATTCTAGCACTTGCTTCAATATTTACTTTTTTATCTTTTAATTCAGGAACTTCAAGAACTAAAAGATTTTCTAAAAATTTTGGAGAAGTTCTTGAAATATCAATCAATAAACCATTTGTTTTATCAATTGTTACACCTTTTACAACAGCTTTTACAACATCACCAACTTTAAAAGTTTCACCTTTTATTCTACTTTTTCTTTGTAAAATACCTTTTACTTCACCAATTTCAATAAATGTATTTTCTTGTCTATCAATTCTTGTAACAGTTCCAGCAACTGTTTTTCCAACTTTATCTTTATATTTACTAACAAGATTTTCTTCGATAAATCTTTGAAGTCTGTATTCAAAATTACTATGCAGAATTGTTGCAGCATTTCTTCCCATATTTTCGAACTCTAAATCATAGTTCATAAAATCGCCAATTTCTAAATCTGGGTCAATCTCTTTTGCTTCTTCAAGCGTAATAAAATTTTCATAATTAACTGCTTCACCAGATTTAGTAACTGCATTTGCAAGTAATCTTTCATCATCTTCAGATACAACTTCAATTTTTTGAAATAGTTCTAATTTTTTATTAGCTCTATCAATATTTGCATCAAAAGTTAATGTTTCATCTACCATTTTTTGAGCTGTTTTAATTAAAGCTTCTTTTAGTGCATTTTCAACATCATCAATTTTGAGACCTTTTTCATATGCAATTGAATCTAAAATATCTATTATTTTATCCATTAATAACCTTTTATTTGTTGACATTGAAATGATTGTTTTGATTTCCAATGTAGTATAGTTTATTAGTATAGCTAAAATACCCTTTTATAGAAATTAAAGTAATTTTGAGATAGAATATATGATTAATTAAAAAAGAAAAAGGCTTAATAAATGGAATTATTATTTGCAAGAAATGAGTTAAATGAAAAACCAAAAAAAGTGCAATTAGATAAAATAAAAGAAGATTTAAAGAAAGATGGTCAAAAGATTTTCTATTTTGATAGAGATAATTCTCACAAAGATATGATGGCTTTAGTTGATGCATTAGAGGCTGATGGATACAATGTTTACTTTAGAGAAGTTAAATATGGTTTAGCTGATGATGAGTATATGTATGAGGTTCATGCACTTTAATATTTAGGTATTTAAGTAAAAAAAATATGAGTTCAAACAAAAAACTATTTATACAAACGTTAGGTTGTCAGATGAATGATACTGACAGCCAGCATATTCAAGCAGAACTTGAAAAACACAAAGGTTATACAGCAACAAACAATATTGAAGATGCTGATTTAATTATAATTAATACTTGTTCAGTTAGGGAAAAACCAGTTCAAAAACTATTTTCTGAAATTGGACAATTTAATAAAAAGAAAAAAGATGGTGCAAAAATTGGTGTTTGTGGATGTACTGCTTCTCATTTAGGTCATGATATTATAAAAAGAGCACCTTATGTAGATTTTGTTGTAGGTGCAAGAAATATCTCTAAAATCAAAGATGTGGTTGATATAAAAGGTTCAGTTGAAGTTTCAATTGATAATGATGAATCAACTTACGAATTTGCAACTGCAAAAACAAATCAATATAGAGCAAGTGTAAATATCTCTGTTGGTTGTGATAAAAAATGTACTTATTGTATAGTTCCTAGCACAAGGGGTGAAGAGATTTCAATTCCACCTGAAATGATTATTGAACAAGTAAAAAAATCTGTTGATTTAGGTGCAGTTGAAGTAATGCTTTTAGGTCAAAATGTTAACTCTTATGGGAAAAATTTCTCTGATGGAAGAGGTAAATATTCATTTACAAATCTTTTACAAGATGTTTCAAAAGTAGAAGGACTTGAAAGAATCAGATTTACTTCACCACATCCTTTACATATGGATGATGAATTTATTGAAGAGTTTGCGAAAAATGACAAAATCTCAAAATGTATTCATATGCCTTTACAAAGTGGTTCTACTGATGTTTTAAGAACTATGAAAAGAGGTTATACAAAAGAGTGGTTTTTAAATAGAGCGGCAAAACTAAGAGCATTAGTTCCAAATCTAAGAATTACTACTGATATTATTGTTGCATTCCCAGGTGAAACTCAAAAAGATTTTGAAGATACTTTAGATGTTGTAAATCAAGTTAAATTTGATCAAATTTTTAACTTTAAATACTCTCCAAGACCAGGAACTGAAGCTTTAAATTTTGCTGATAAAGAGATTCCTGATGAAATTGGAAGTGCAAGATTAATCGAATTAATTGAATTACATAAAAGACATCTTGAAGATACAATGCCTACTTATGTTGGTAAAACTTTAAATGTATTAGTTGAAAGTTTAAAACCAAATGGTGAAGTTTGTGGATTTACAGATAGTTATTTACAAGTGTTTACAAAAGGAAGTGATGAGCTTTTAGGTAAATTTGTAAATGTAAAAATTACTGAAGCATCAAGAACATCTTTAAAAGGTGAAGTTGTTCTTTAATGAAAAACTATTTCAAATTTAGAGTACTTCCTTATATTATTTATTTTTTAATAAAAGTAATATTCTTTACAAATAAAAAAGTTTTTCATCATAAAAAATTAGAAGAAAATGAAGCCTATATTTTTGTAGCTTGGCATGGGGATTTAGTTTCTCAGCCAACAAGTTATTTTAAGCTTAGACCAAATGGTAAAATAAAAACTATGATTAGCCAAAGTAAAGATGGCGAAATCATTACAAAAGTTTATGGATTATTTGGGGCAGGGGCAATCAGAGGTTCTTCTTCTAAAGGTGCAACTAAAGCATTAATTAGTACAATAAAAGAGATTAAATCAGGTTGTGATATAGCACTTTCTCCTGATGGTCCAAGAGGTCCAAGGTTTAGTTTTGCAGGTGGTGTTATAACTATTGCTCAAAAAAGTGGTGCAAAAATTGTTGTTTGTAATTCTAAGCCAAGTAGCTATTGGCAATTTAATTCATGGGATAAATTTATATTACCAAAGCCGTTTGGGAAAATTGATTTTTATATGTCAGAACCTTTTGATGTTAGCAATCTAGAATTTGAAGAGGCTAGAAATTTTATTAAAGATAAAATGATGCTAAATGCAATAATTTAAAAGAAGTTAGATAGGAAATATATGTTTACTAAAGAGTCTTTATATATCAATGCTGTTAAATACGATACTCAATTAAAGCTTGATTACAAGAAATTAAGTAATGAGGCTATTGTTGATACTGATAATTCAGTTTTTTTGGTTGATGATGATTTATTACCTTTAGATATTGCTTTAAAATTAAACTCTTCACAAGCTGAAATTGACAACACTTTTATCTCTACACTTTTAATTAACGATACTACTAAACTTGTTCCTAAGGCATTATCTTCTAAATTAAAAGATTGTGAAATTGCAAAATTTAACAATGAATATGATATTGCTGTACTTAAAACAACTCTTTTTGAAACTAAAAATTATTTTGTAAAAACAGGAATAGATTATGTTTATTCTGCATTTCACTTAATAAATTTACATATTGATAAAAATGTTTCAAGAAGTGAATTTATAGTTCTTTTATTTAATAGTAAAGCTTTTATTGTTATTTTAAATGCAGCTGGAATTATAGTTCATAATACAATTTTAGATTTAGCTTGTTTTGATTCGATTAAAAAAACACATTTTTATGAAGATGATATTGATGGGCAAAAACTTTTTGATGAAATCTATTATTTAGAATTAAATGAGATTATTCATAATACTTTAAATACATTTTATGAAAAAAAGAATAATGTTTTTGTTGAAAAAGTGACAATTCTTTATGTTTTAAAACAGTTAACTCAAGAACAAATTGAACAATTAAGTGAAGATTTACTTTTAAAAGTAGAGTATCATCCTATAAATATTGATGAAGAAATTTTTGAATTATCAAAAGATAAACATTTAAAGAAAAGTTTCACAACACCTAGAAAAAAGAAAAAAAAGAGAAATTATACGAATCTTTATATATTTTTATTTGTTTTAGTTGTTGCTCTTTTATCTTATCAAATCTATTTAAAAGTTGATTTTAAAGTGCTTTATGAGAATTATTTTAAAAAAGAAGTTCAAATTGAAAAAGCACAAGATGTGAAAAAAATTGAAAATGTGCTTGAATTGCCAAATCACATAAACTTAAATGATAAAATAGAACAAAGAGTTAGATCTATATTTGAAACCATTTCCGATGAAATAGTTATTAAAGAGCTAAAAATAGATAAAAATATTTTAGAATTAAAAGGTAATTTTTTAAGGGAAAATAGTTTTGCAAACTCTTTAAAACCAAATTTAAATAAGTTGTATAAAGAGATTTCTTATAGAAGTGCATCTAGTGATAAATTGATTAATATTGAGGGAACAGTTCTTTCTACAGAAGAAATTGATTTAAATAAAACTTATAAAAGTTACACTAAAGAGTATTTGACAGATGAATTTATGGCTTTAGATAGGGTAACGGAGCAATTAAAAATTTTAATGCCAGTTGATTCTATAATTAAATTAAATACAACTACAAGTAGTACGAATATAACAAGATTTGTTTATTCTGTAAATATGTTAGTACAAAATCCAAATGAATTTTTTGACATGATTGAAGTATTAAATAATGAGTTATATTCAATACATATCTCTTATCCAATAAGTATGTTAAAAACTGATGCTGGAATCGAAGTAGAGTTTGTTTTAGTATTTAATCAAAAAAATGAGATAAAACCTGAAGTAAAAGAAGAACCTAAAGAAGCTGCAAAATAAAAACTTGGGAGTTTACCAAGTTTTTATTTCATTGTAAATTGAATCTCTTTCAACTGGAATAAATCCAGAATTTTTAATCAAATCCACAAATTCCATTTGAGCTATTCCATTTGCACTAGAAGCTCCAGCTGCACTTTGAATTGCTTCTTTCTCAATTGTTCCATCAACATCATTTGCACCAAATTCTTGAGCTATTAATGCTAATTTTACAGTTGAAGTTGCCCAATAAGCTTTAATGTTTGGAATATTATCAAGTAAAATTCTAGCTATTGCATAAGTTTTTAAAATCTCTTGACCAGTTAATGGCTCTTTTACTTTTAAATAGTTATTTTCAGTTTGGTATACAAGTGGAATAAAGGCATTAAAACCACCAGTGATGTCTTGTAAATCACGAAGTCTTAACATATGGTCAATTCTGTGATTTCTATCTTCAACATGTCCAAAAAGCATTGTAGCATTAGATTTTCTACCTTTTTCATGCCAAAGTTTGTGAATTTCTAACCATTGTTCAGAAGTAACTTTTCCACCACAAATTCTTTTTCTCACAGCTTCATCAAAAATCTCAGCTCCACCACCTGGCATTGAATCAATTCCATGTGAAATCATCATATTTATAATCTCTTCGTATGAAAGCTTATATTCTGTACTTAAAAAGTGAATTTCTGCTGCTGTTAAAGCTTTTACATGAATTAAAGGGAAATTTTCTTTAATCTTTTTGAACACATCCATATACCATTGTAATCCAGTATGTGGATTATGAGCTGAAACAATATGAACTTCTTTTATATTGTTTTTTGAAGAGTTTTTTACAATTTCAAGTATCTCTTCATGACTCATTGTATATTGATGTGGATTTTTTCTACTTGCACTATATGCACAAAACTGACAAACATCTTTACAAATATTTGTTGGATTGATATGTCTATTTATATTAAAATAGGTTTTTTTACCATGTTTATTTAATCTTATTTTATTAGCAAATGATGCAAGAGTAAACAAATCTAAATCATATAATTTAACAGCATCTTCGTAATTTAATCGTTCATTTTTTTCTAATTTTTCTATAATACTCATAATCTTCCTATTCGCAATTCAAATCTTTTGTATATTGTTTATTTTTTTCTTGATGAATAAATCCTATACAACTTTGTTTTAAATCATTATCATAAAAAATAACCTTATAAACAGTACTTTGAAGTCTAGTGTCTTTATTTTCTACATTTAATTTATTTATAACTTTTAATTGAGTTATATTTGAATGTCCAATACTCGCAAGAATTTCAATTATCTTTTTTTCTTTTAAATCTTTTATTACATAAAATATAACAAAAGCAATAGTTATAATAACACTAAGCACAATTACGGTTTTTTTTGGAAGCTTTCTTACTTGATGAGTATTCATCTTAATTCTCCTTTAGTGGTTTAAATGAACACTCTTCTCCATCATAATATTCAATAGTTCCATCTTCAATTCTATAATACCAACCATGAATTTGAAGTTCTTTCGCTTTTACTTTTCTTTCAACTTCTGGAAAAGTTAAAAGATTTTCCATTTGGTGAACAATAGAAATTCTCTCTGTTGCTCTATATAATTTCTCTTTGTCTTCTTTGTCTTGAATTGCAAGAAGAGTATACTCTTTTGCTCTTTTACCAAGTTCTAGCCATTTTTTAACGTGAATTAAATCAGGAGAATCATTTAGGTTTTGATATAAACTTTTACAAGCTCCACAATGAGAGTGTCCACAAACAATAATATGTTTAACATCTAAAACAGAAACAGCATATTCAATAGCAGCTGAACTTCCGTGGTAATCATTATCTGGATTATATGGTGGAACAAAGTTTCCTACATTTCTTAAAATAAACATATCACCAGGTTTTGTATCAAGCATTAAATCAGGTGTAACTCTACTATCACTACAACCAATAAATAAAACTTCAGGTTTTTGCCCTGTTTCAACTAATTGTTTTAAATCAACTTCATATTTAGGAAATTTTGCTTCTCTAAATTTTTTATTACCTTTTATTAAATCATTTATTAACATTTGAATCCTTTAATAAGTTACATATTTTTGTTAAATCATTTTCATTTATATCTATTTTTGCAATTAATCTAATAATTGCCTCTTTTACTGTTGGTTGCCTAATTGCGCCAACCAAAAAACCATTTTGTTTTAAATTTTCTTGAATAATTTTTACTCGTTTATTATCACCTATTAAAATAGGAATAATTAAACTTTGGGACTTTAAACCCAAGATATTATGAATAATATTTAAATTTTTTTCTATTTTTTCTTTTAATAAATCTTTATTTTTTATAATAAAATCTAAAGATTCATTTGCAAGAGCTGTGTCAAATAAAGATGGTGCAGTTGAGTAAATTATAGGTTTTGCTCTATTTGTTAAAAAATCAATGATTTGTTTTGAAGCCAAAATATATGCTCCATAAGAACCGTATGCTTTTCCTAAAGTTCCCATTTTTACATGATAAGGAGTTGGTTTTATTTTATAATAATCAAAAATACCTAAAAGATTATCACCAATAACTCCAAAACTATGGGCTTCATCAACAATTAAAATTGCTTTTTTTTCATCTGCAAGTTTAAATATTTCAATTGGAGCTAAATCGCCACCCATTGAATAAACACCCTCAATAGCAATAATATTTCTTCCACTTCTTTTATTCTTAGAAATCTTTTGTTCTAAATCTTCAAAATCATTATGTTTAAAAATAATTACTTGTTCAGGTTTTAAAAGTTTTGTAGCTAAAATTCCACTTGCATGGTACTCTTCATCGATAAATAAAGTATCATTTTTTCTGCAAAGTGCTTCTATCATAGAAATATTTGCCAAAAATCCAGAACCTACAATAACTCCAGCTTCAAAACCATTTACTTCACACAATCTATCTTCAAATTTTTTGTGGATTTTACTGTAACCATTTACTAACATTGAAGCTTTTGGTGAGTGATAGTTTTCTTTTAGAACATTTTCGTAGGCATTTTGGAATATTGTTTTATTTGTAGAAAGACCTAAATAATCATTTGAGGCTAAATCAACTAAATTATCATCAAATAGTTCTCTATTTCTGAAACGATTCGATTTTTTAATAGATTCTAATTCTTTTGAGTACAAATATTTCTCCGTAAGTATTTTGATATGATAACTAAAATCTGCTAATAAGAAATTAAATTTTCAAATTTCTATATAGTGCTAGATTATTGCTACTATGAGGTGTTATACTTCACTTCTACTAATTTTATACAAGTCGGTAAAAGTAAGAGGTGTTTTTGCGACCTTCACCTCTTACTTTTTTTATAATTAATCCTCTAAAATAACAATGTTTAGTTACTGAAAAGTTAGAAAATATAAAATAAATAATAAAATTTAAACGGAATTATAAATAATTATTCTACTTTATAATATAATAACAAAAAATAGGGAATTTGTATTCTAAATGAAACTTAATGAAGAACTTTTTAAAACATTAAATATTTTGTATGTTGAGAATGATGAAAAAATAAAAGAGAATTTTTCACATACTTTAAATAGATTATTTAATAAAGTTTTTTTATGTTCTGATGGATTAGTTGCACTAGAAAAATTTACCCAACAAAATAATACTTCTGAAAAAATCGATGTGATTCTTAGCGAATACTCAATCCCTTCTTTAAATGGTTTAGAACTTTTATTTAAAATAAGAGATATAAACAAAAATGTTCCGTTTATTTTTATTACACATGAAACAGATATTGATTTGTTATTAAATTCTTTAAGATACGATGTAACGGATTATTTTTTTAAACCAATTAATGAAAATGAGATATTAAAGAAAATAGAAGAAGCCTGTATTGCAAGACAATATGAAGATGAGATTTTAAATTATCAAAATGAAATTGAAGATTATTTTGAACTAATAAACAAAGTTGCTATTGTTTATACTTTTGATACAAATAAAAAAATGATTTATGTAAATGATTTTTTTATAGAACTAACCAAATATGATAAAGATGATATTTTAGGTCAAGATTATAGAAGTTTTTTTCATTATGAAATGCCAAGAGCTATAATAGAAGAACAAACTTTAACTCTTGAAAATGGTAATAAATGGCAGGGAAAAATAAAATATTTAACAAGTATTGATTCAATATTTTATACTAATTGTACGATTATTCCTGTATTCGATGAAAATAAAGAGATAAAAAAATATGTAAGTGTAAATTTTCTTACAACAAAAGAAGAAAAAGGTAAGAGAGAATTTAAAAAAAAGGTTCATTTTGATTTACAAGAAACAAAAAGAATTTATACGGTTGCTCAACGAAAAATTGATGAATTAACTAATATTTTATCTTCTTGTACAGATTATGATGAGTTCAAAGAGAGTTTAAAAAAAGAACAAAAAGAGAGTCAAGAAAGTTTTATAAAATTGGAAGAGTTAGAAAAAAAAGTAAAAAGAGTAAAAGACAAATATGAACTTTTAACAGTTGGAATAAATAAAAAAATAACCCAAATTTCGCTTATGATATCTGAAATGAAAGGTATTGAAGAACGAACTAATAAAAAAATTGTTAACGTTGCAGATGATATTAAAGCAAAAGATATTTTAATCACGAGAATAGAAGAAGAAATAGGTATTAAAGGTTCAAAAATAAGTGATTTAGAGGATGTTTTAGAATATAGAAAAACTCAAATAGAAAAGAAAAAGGCTAATTCTTAGATGTTTAATAACAGTTTTTTAAAAAAATTAAATATTTTATTTATTGAAAGTAATGATGAAGATAGAGAACACTTTTCAAATATCTTATACAAATTTTTTAATAATGTAGTTGTTTGTTCTAATGGAAAAGAGGGAATTGATAGCTTTTTAGAAAAAAGAGAAGAGTATTTTGTTGATATTATTATTTGTGACAAAACTCTTGATGATATAACAGGAATTGAAGTCTTAAAAAAAATAAGAGAAATAGATTCTGAAATCCCATTTATAATTACAAGTCCTAAAATTGAAGTAGATGATTTATTAACTGCAATTAAATACAAAGCCACAGATTATCTATCAAAACCTGTAAATGGGAAAGATATGATATTTTGTATCGAAAGGGTTTGTCACAACAAATACCATGAAAGATTGAAATTATTAATGCAACAAGATTTGGAAGAGTTAAGAGTTGTTGTAAATGAAGTTGCTTTAGTTTCAAAAACAGATTTAGAGGGAAATATTACTTTTGTAAATAGTTATTTTACTGAAGTGACAGGTTATTCACAAGAGGAAATAATAGGTCAAAATCGTTTGATATTAAAAGATGAAAATACAAGTGTTTCTTTATATAAAGATTTGTTTGAAAAAGTAAAAGCAGGAATAGTTTGGGAAGGAAAACTAAAAAATATTTCAAAAACAAAAGAGGATTTTTATATATATTTAACAGTTCTTCCTATTTATGATAAAAAAAGTTCTAAGATAACAGAATTTATGTGGATTAGTTTTTTAACGACAGAATCAGAACTTGAAGAAAAAGAGTTCAAAAAAAAAGTTGTTAAAAATATGTATGAAAGTAGAAGAGTTAACAATGAAGCTCGTGAAAAAATAGATGCTCTTATGAATCAAATTTCTGAATATAGTAATATTAAAATTTTATTGAATGAAGAGAAACAGAGAAAAGCAAAATTTGCTAGTCAGATTAATTTTTATGAAAAAGAGTTAAAAGTTATAGAAGAGAAAATTAATAAGATAAGTGAAAAAGCAAGTGAAAAAATAAAACAAGTAGTATATGCGGAAAAAGAAGTTCGAGAAAAAAAAGATAAAGCAGTTTTTTTATTAAATGATTTAACCGTAGAACTAGAAGATAAAAATAAAAAAGTGCAAAAATTAACTAAAGAACTTTCAGCTCAAATGACTTTAATTAAGAGATTGATGACTAGTATTAATGCAATAGAAGAAAGCTTAGAAAAATAGTTTTATAGAGTTATATTTTCTAAAAAATTAATCTCTTCATCATTTACAATAATAGCATCAATACAAAAAGCAACATCAAGTTTTTTAGTTTGTAGATAATAATCCACACTTCTTTTTATTTTAGAGAGTTTTGAAGCTGTAAGATTGTTTATAGCAGTTTCATAATCAGGTGCAGATTTTACTTCACAAAAGTGATAAACAGAGTTTTTTGTGGCGATAATGTCTATTTCACCAAGTTTTTTTGCGTAGAAGTTTTTCTCAATTATTTCAAAATTTAAATCTTGCAAAAAAGAGATTGCTCTTTTTTCTGCAAAGTCACCTTTTTCTCTACTCATACTTTTCAGCCACCACCAACAAATTGAAGAAGTTCGATTTTGTCATCATTTTTTGGAATAAATTTATTCCATTCATCTTTTTTTACAATATTCATATTAACAGCTGCTGCCATTACTTTATTTTCAATTTGTAAATTAGTAATAATATCTTGTAGTGAGAATGAGTCTTCAAATTCTTTCGTTTCACCATTTATAATAAGCGTCATTTTTATACCTTCTTATATTTTTTATAAAGTTTGATTATACAAATAGTTTACTTATTTTCTAACATTCAAAGTTTTGAATCTATCGCCCATTCTAGTTGGTTCAAGAAGAACTTTTACTTTTTGAGTCTCTTTTAAATATGTTTTTTCATCCACATTTGCTTTTAAAATTTCAAGTAAATCTAAAATTCCAAACTCCACTAAAGATTTTAATTGAGTGTTAAATTTTACATCCAAAATATTGTTACTCAAAAAACAGTCTTTTAAATAATTAAAATGAATATCATAGGTAATATCGCTAGTTTTAAAAAGTTTTTCTAAAGGTAAATTTTCTTCAAAAATAGGGTAAACAGAGTGTTTTTCATAAACTCTTGTAGAAAAATCATTTCTTGGAAATCTATCTCCATAATCAAAAGTTAGAAATTCAAAATGAGTTATATTTTTGCAAAGAGTATCTACAAAATCTTTATATGAAAGAGCAACTTCACCTTTTGTAATAGAGTATTTTTTACAATGATTTATAATATTTTCATCGCTACAATCTACAAATTCTATTTTATGATTTTCTACAAAGGCTTGTTGTAAAACTCCATTTTTATTTGTATAAACCAAATCACAAGCAAAAGCATCAAAGATTTCATTTGCAATTACATAAGCATTTTCTAGTTTTACTTCTTTTATATCCTCATAATGTTTTAGTTTTATAAGTTCTCCAAAAGAGTCAAATAGATATTTTGTTTGTTGTTCTTGTAGATTTTCAAATCGTTCAACTATGGCAAAATTAAGAGTCTTTAAAAGTTCTGGTTTTAAAGTATAAATAAACTGAATAACATCAGCTAATAAATAACCATGATGGGCACCAATTTCTAAAATAGTTGTATTGTTTGGTAAAAATCCCTCTTCAATTGAAGATATAATTTTTTTTGCAATTGAGCCACCAAAAAAAGATGAGGTTGAAACGGAAGTGAAAAAATCCCCATCTTTTCCTATTTGTTTATAATTTGAATAATAAGCGTCTTGACCATAAAGCCAATCATTAAAATAAGTGCTAAATTTAATCATAAATTATTTATCTACAAACATCAATTACAGATTGTTGATTTGGATATAAATAAACTTCAACTCTTCTATTTAATGCCATGTTAGTATCACTTGTATTTGGAGCTATTGGTTTGTCAAATGAACAACCTTTTGCAAAAATTTGATTTTGAACACCAGTTGAATCGATTATATTTCCAACATTACTAGCTCTTTTTTCAGACAAAGTTAAATTGTAAGCGTGCGTTCCTCTGCTATCTGTATGTCCTACAACTTGAACTAAAGTGTTTGGATATTTTTGTAAAACAGATGTGATTTTTGCTATTTTAGTTCCAGCTGTATAAGTTGGATTTTCAGAGTTTGTTTCAAACATCATATCATCCCTAAACATGATTTTTACATAGTTATCTGTGTTTGATACAATTAAATCTTGGTTTGGGTCAAGTGCAGCAGTTGGATTATTATTTACATTTGTATTTAAACTTTGAGCAACTTCTTTTGCTTGATTATCCATGTTATAACCAATTGCTCCACCAACAGCAGCACCAGCAACTGCACCAATTACTTGATTTCTTCCTTTATTTCCACCACCAATATTATTTCCAAGAACAATACCAGCTAATGCTCCTATTGTTGTACCAATTATTGCATTTTGATTATTATCATAAGTTTGATTTCCTGTTTTTTGGGCACAACCACTAATCATTGTAGCAATTGTTAAAGATGAAATAATAGTTTTTAGATTAATAAATTTCATATAAACCTTTTAATATTTTATTTTAGATCATAGATTTTAACATCTTTTTTGTGAAATAATTGTTACTAGGAAAAGTTACTTGACTTGTAATAATTGTATGTTATAATAAATATAACCCAAAAAGGAGAAACTATGGAAAAAAGAACAAAAATATTAGCAACTTTAGGCCCAGCAAGCCATAGTGTTGAAATGATTGAAGGACTTATTAAAGCTGGTGCGAATATGTTTAGATTAAACTTTTCACACGGAAGTCATGAGTACCATTTAGAGACGTTAAATAATATTAGAACGGCTATGAAAAATGTTGGAAAAACAGTTGGAATTTTACAAGATATTTCAGGACCAAAAGTAAGAATTGGTGATTTAAAAGAGCCATTTGAACTTTATAGGGATGATGTAATAACTTTTTTAAAAGATGAAATAGTTGGATATAAAAAAGCAGATAAAGAGTATGTTGTATCAATTAATTATCCAGATATTTTAGCTAAGGTAAAAATTGATGAATATATCTATTTATATGATGGAACAATTAGAGCAAAAGTTATTGCAGTTGGAAATGAAGTAAAAGCAAAAATTGAAAATCATGGAATTTTATCTTCAAAAAAAGGTGTAAATTTCCCAAATACAGTAATTGATATTGATGTAATTACTAAAAAAGATGAAATTGATATTGCTTGGGGAGTTGAAAACGAAGTTGATTATTTTGCTATTTCATTTGTACAAAATGCAAAAGATATGATAAATGCAAGAAAACTTCTAAAAGGTTACAAAGGTAAATTAATAGCAAAAATTGAGAAATTTGATGCTGTTGCAAATATCGATGAAATTATCGAACAAAGTGATGGAATAATGGTTGCTAGGGGAGATTTAGGAATAGAAGTTCCTTATTATGATGTTCCTACAATTCAAAAAATGCTTATTAAAAAAGCAAATTTAAAAGGAATTCCAGTAATCACAGCAACTCAAATGCTTTTATCAATGACTCAAAATGAAAGAGCAACAAGAGCTGAGATTTCAGACGTTGCAAATGCTGTTTTAGATGGAACTGATGTTGTAATGCTTTCTGAAGAGAGTGCTGTTGGAGAAGACCCAATAAATGTAGTTGATACAATGCATAATATTATTGCAAAAACAGAAGATATTTATAATTTTGATAAACAGTATAAATTCCCATATTTAGATGAATTTGATGTTATTCAAGCAACAGTTACAAAACTTGCAGATGATTTAAAAGCAAATGGAATTTTAGCAATCACAAGTTCAGGAAAATCAGCTTTAAAAATGTCAAGATATAGACCAAGAACTCCAATTTTTACATTTACACATAAGAAAAAAGTTTTAAATTCTTTAACAGCTATTTGGGGAGTTGAGCCAATAGGAACAATTAAAGAAGCACAAGCATCTAAAATGTTCCAAAAAATGCTTAAATCTTTAGATGAAATCGGTAAATTAAAAAAAGATGGACTTTATGTAGCAACAGTTGGTTATCCAGTTGGAATGCCAGGAAGTACAAATACTATTAAGATTTTAACACCTTCTGAGATTGAATATTATTTGAATTTTAAAGAAAAAGAAAAAGACAAAAAGTCTAAATAAAAAATGTTGTAAAACTTCTTATTGAAGTTTTACATATATCTCCAAAAGTTCTAATTGTTTATCTATCTCATAAATTTTTAAATCTAAAGATTTTATTTTTTGTGAGTTTTGTAAAGTATCTAAGTCACTTTGAGTTTTTATTTGAGCTATTTTTTCTTCATTTATTGTTTTTAAAATTGAGTCATAAAGTTCTAAATCATCTTTTGTGATTTGTAATCTTTCTTCAAGCATAGCAATTTTTTGAAGTTTAGATTTAAAAAAAGTTTTTTCATCATCAACACTATTTTCTAAATTTAATTTAGATTTCAAATACTCTATTCTTTTACTTTGCACATCATTATATGTTCTTGAATCAAAAGGAACTGTAATATTAACCCCAAAAGTTTGGTCATTTTCTTTGGTTAATTTTATATTATCATCAATGTCATGGTATTTTGAGTAGTTATAATAAGCATTAACACTTGGAAGATATTTTGCCATTGTCATATATGAATAATTACCTTTTTTATCCACATCTGCTTCTATTTTTTTTAGGTTTATATTATTTTCTAAGAACTCTTTTTCACTAAATATTGTAAAAGTTGGTAATTCAAACTGTGTATAATCACTTGAAGAGATATTATTAAAATTATTGATTAACTCCTCTTTTTGATATTTTAAATCTACTAAATTATGTTTTGTAGTATTTAAAGTCAAAAGAGAATCATCCAAATAAGAAGCATCTAAAAAACCATTTAAAACTTGTTCTTTTTTCCTATTTACATCTATTTTTGCATTTGCAAGTGTATATTGTGCTTTTTGTATATTTAAATTTGTTTTTTCAATTCTAAAAAGAAGATTTAATGCCTCTTTGATAAGCTCTTTTTTTTGTTTTTCCAAATCTAAATTTGCATATTTATAAGAGTTATCTGCATATTTTATAGCTTGATAAATTCCACCACTTTGAAAAATTGGTTGATTAATAGAAATCATTGACCTTTGAGTTTTGTAATCTTCACCTAAATTATTTGAAAATTGATAAGTAATTGGATTTATCCAATCTTTTTTTAGTTTTGAACTATCTTCTTGGATTTGTTCTTTTGTTAAATCAAAATTTTTTAATCTTTTTTCTGAAAGTATTTTTTCATCAAAAGCTTCAGTTTGGGCATATAAATTTGAGAAGATTAAACTACATAAAAGTAGTTTAACCTTGTTTGATTTTATCAAGAGCATTTTCTAATCTTTTAAATCCTTCATTCATCTCTTCTTTTGAAATAGTAAGAGCTGGAAGAAGTCTTAGAGTATTTTTCCCTGCTTTTAAAACTAAAACACCCTCTTCAAAGGCAGTTTTAATCACAAGTGCTAAAGTATCAGCATCTTTTACTCTTAATCCTCTCATTAGTCCAAGACCAACATTGTCTGTGAAAATTTCTCTGTTTTTTTCATAAAATTCATTTAATTTTTTATTAAAATAGATAATAGTTTCATCTAAAGCTCCACTATCTTTTATCTCTTCTAAAATATCTAAAACTTCTAAAGCAGCAGTTGTTACAAGGTAATTCCCACCAAAAGTAGAACCATGATCACCTGGGCTAAAAATATCTTTTAATTTAGTTAAAACAGCACCAATTGGAACTCCTCCACCTAAACCTTTTGCTAAAGTTACAATATCTGGTTCGATTTCATAAAGATTTGCAGCTAAAAATTCTCCAGTTCTAAATACACCCGTTTGAACTTCATCAACGATTAATAAAATATCTTTCTCTTTTAAGAATTTTGCTAAATCTTGAATCTCTTTTTTATCAAATGGTTGAACTCCACCTTCACCTTGAACAAGTTCAATCATAACTGCAACTGTTTCATCATCAATTGAATTATAAACTTCTTCAATAGAAGTTTTGTATGAAAAACCATCAGGATATGGAGCAAAGTTTGGAGTATGCATAGACTCTTGACCAGTTGCTTTTACTGTTGTTATTGTTCTTCCATGAAAAGAGTGTTCAAGTGTGATAACTTTATATTTTTTATTTTCAAATTTTGTTTCACCATATTTTCTAGCTATTTTAATAGCTCCCTCATTTGCTTCAGCTCCACTGTTTGAAAAGAATATTCTTATATCAAGTCCTGAAAGTTCATTGATTTTTTTTGCTAATTTTGCTTGTGGCTCAATTGCGTATAAATTTGAAATATGAGTTATATTTGAAATTTGTTCATAGATTTTGTCAGCAACTCTTTTATTTCCATGCCCAACACTACAAACTGCAATTCCAGATGTAAAATCAATATAATCTTTATTTTTATCATCAAAAAGTGTAGCATTTATACCTTTTTTGAAATTTACATAATTTCTTGCATATGTATGAAGTACATACTCTTTATCTAATTGTTCTATTTGTTCATTCATTTATTTTCCTAAAAAAATTTAGATGTGATTTTAAGTGCAGATTATATCTAAAATATTTAAACCATTTATTAATTATTACTCTACGGCTTTGCTTATATATCTATTTAAATCAAATAGTCCATACTCTAAAGAATCTTGTTTTTTAAACTCTTTATCAAACCAATCAAAAATTTCCCAGAAATTTGGATTTGCACGATTTATTACATAATTTAAAAGTTTTTTATTATCTATTTCCGTATCTTCATAATTTTGAAGAAGATTAAAAAAATCACCTAAATCATTCTGTTTTACAATAACAAAAGCATTTGGATAAGAACCCACAAAACCTCTTATAACATTTATTCTATCTTTTGAAGAATCAAGTCTTGATTCTTCATCAAAAAGTAAAGCTACATTTTTGTGCCATCTATTTATAACAAAACTATAAATAAGATTTTCACCTGAATTTAATTCAATTTTTATAAAAGCTAAGTTTGAACCTGTGTCATTAAAATTTT
>JAQUIV010000102.1 GCA_028681275.1 Aliarcobacter sp. | reverse complement strand
TCTTTTAATAATATTGTAAATAAAAAAATAGCAACCGTAAAAGGTTATTCAATAATTGAAGATATAAAAAGAGATTTTCCTCAAATCAAAAATATCAAAGAGTATGATAATGCTTTAGAGGGTTTAAAAGAGTTATCTAATTCTCAAATTGATTATTTTATTTTAGATATTCCATCTTTTGAATTTTATAGTAAAAAACATGGTTTAAGTAATCTAAAAATAGCAGGACCAACTGGTTACAACTATGGTTATGGTTTTGGGGTAAAAAAAGATGATGTTTTATTGGTTTCTATTTTAAATAAATTATTAGAAAATATTCCAACTGAAAAAAAAGATGAGATATATAGAAAATGGATAAAAATAGATTATGAACAAAAAATAGATTATGAGTTGATTTGGAATATATTAACTATTTCAATTATCATATTAGCCATTATATTTTATTGGAATCGAACACTAAAAGAAGAAATTGCTAAAAAAGAGAAAATCCAAAAAGAGTTAGAAAAAGAACGAAATCATATTCAAGCTTTAAATGAAGAGTTAAAAAAAGCAAAAGATGTAGCAGAAAATATATCAAAACAAAAAAGTGAATTTCTTGCAAATATGAGCCATGAAATAAGAACTCCTATGAATTCTGTAATTGGATTTACAGAAATCTTAGAAAAAGAGATCACAAATCCTGTTCATAAAGAGTATTTAAACTCTATAAAAAAAGGTGGAAATGCACTTTTAAGAATCATAAATGATATCTTAGATTTATCAAAAATAGAAGCTGGGAAATTGGAAATCAGAAATGAATCTTTAAATCCAACAAATCTATTTTTAGAAATAGAATCAATTTTTCACTCTAAAATAATTAGTAAAAATATCTCATTTATTGTTGATATTGATAAAACAATTCCTAAATATATAATTATAGATGGAGTTAGAATCCGACAAGTTTTATTTAATTTAATTGGAAATGCAATTAAATTCACCCAAAAAGGTCATGTAAAACTAAAAGTTGAAAATGTTTATAAAGATAATATAAAAAGTAAAATTGATTTGATTTTTAGTGTTGAAGATACGGGAATTGGAATTGATGAAAAAAATTTAGAGACAATTTTTAATGCCTTTGAACAACAAGATAATCATGATGTAGCAAAATATGGTGGAACAGGTTTAGGTTTAGCTATTTGTACAAAACTGATTAAAATGATGAATGGTGAGATAAAAGTAGAGAGTCAAAAAAATAAAGGTTCAACTTTTACGGTAATTTTCAGAGATATTCCAGTTAGTTCAATGGAAGATGAGGTTGTATCTTCAAAACTAAAAGCTTCAAATATTATGTTTGAAAAAGCTGTAATCCTTGTGGTGGATGATGTTTTAGAGAATAGAAAATTGGTACAAGCTAGTTTAAAAGATTATGATATTGATTTAATAATGGCTGAAAATGGAAAAGAAGCCTTAGATAAACTAAAAAATATAAATGTAAATCTAATATTAATGGATTTAAGAATGCCAGTAATGGATGGATATGAAGCTGCAACAATTCTTAAAAATGATAAAAGATTAAAAAATATTCCACTAATTGCCTTAACAGCTTCTGTTATGGGAAAAGATTTGGAAAAAGTATCAAAATATGGTTTTGATGGGTATCTGCGAAAACCAGTAATTTTAGATGATTTAATCGAAGAGTTGGCTAAATATCTAAAATATCAATCTCTTAACAACGATATAAAAGAAGAAAAGAACAATAAAATAATTGATTTAGAAAAACTAAAAGTTGTAATAAACAAACTAGAAAATGAGTTTAAACAAGAGTGGTTAAATATAAAAGATGGTGGAGATTTTTCTTTGATAGAAGAGTTTGCAATAAAATTAAATGAATTAGCACTAAAAGAAGAGATATATTTATTGGAAAATTATTCAAAAGAGTTAATAAAAAATGTAGAATCCTTTGATATAGAAAAAGTTGATTATTTAATGAATACATATTTAGAATTAATAGAGAATTTAAAGGCTAAACTTGGAAACTGAAAGCAAAATTTTAATAGTAGATGATATAGCAAAAAATATTCAAATGGCAATGAATATTTTAAAAAATGAAGGTTATAAAATGTTTTATGCCAAAAGTGGAGAAATGGCACTTAAATTGGTAAATGAACATGATTTTGATTTAATATTATTGGATATAATGATGCCAGATATGAATGGTTTTGATGTTTGTGTTAAGTTAAAAAATGAAACTAAAACAAAAAAAATTCCAGTAATATTTTTATCAGGAAAAGACTCATCACAAGATATAGAACAAGCTTATGAATGTGGTGGAATTGATTATGTGGTGAAACCTTTTATTACAATTGAGTTAATTACAAAAGTAAATTCTTATGTTAGATTAAAACAATTAGAAGATAAATTTGAGAAAATAAAGGGCTAAAAATGTTTAAAAAATATGAAAACAAAATTTTATTAGTTGATGATGACCCAAAAAATTTACAAGTTGCTATGAGTATTTTAAAAGATTACAATGTTATTTATGCTCAAAGTGGAGAAAAAGCTTTAGAGTTATTGGAAAAAAATAGATTTGATTTGATTTTACTTGATGTTGTAATGCCTACAATGGATGGTTATTTTGTTTGTTCAAAAATAAAAGAGAATGAAAAAACAAAAAAAATCCCAGTAATTTTTTTAACAGTAAAAGATGATGAAAAAGATATTGTAAAAGGTTTTGAATTAGGAGCTGTTGATTATATTACAAAACCATTTTATAGTGAAGTTTTACTAAAAAGAGTGGAAGTTCATCTGAAATTAGCATCTGTAATGAATGAACTTGAACTTATGAATACGAATTTAAGTGGTATAGTAAAAGAACAAGTTCAACAAATAAGACAAAAAGATGAGATAATAGTTCAACACTCTAAAATAGATGCAATGGCATCTTTGATTGATGTTATCTCTTTACAATGGAGAAAACCTATTGATAAAATAAAGTTTTATTTACAATCTTTAGATTTTAAATTGGCAAATATAAATGAATTTAAAGAAGATGATATATTCAAAAAAACATTGGTTGAAATGGATAAATTAGATGAAATTATGCAAGATTTTCATAAGTTTTTTAATAATCAAAAAAATAAAGAAAATGTAAATCTAAAAGTCTCTTTAGACAATGCTCTTTTTTTATTAAAAGATGAGATAAACAGTTTGGATATAAATTTAAATGTGACAGGTGATAATTTATTATCTTTAAATATTGTTTTTGATGAAATAAAACATATTTTTAGCAAATTAATAGCTAAATCAATAGAAAATTTTAAATCAAATGAATTTGTAGAAAAAAAAGAAATTAATATAAATTTTGAAAATAAAGATGAATCAATTTATATAATTTATAGCGATAATGCAAAAAATTGCGATAAACATCAAAATGAAGATTTTGATTTAGGATTTTATTTGGTAAAAGTATTTGTAGAGAAAAATTTTGGATTATTAAATGTTGAAAAAAAACAAAATGAAATAAAATATATAATAAGATTTGATAAATAATAAGGAAAATATATAATGAAATATAATGAATTAAACGATGAAGAAAAATATGTAATAGAAAATAAAGGAACAGAATATCCATTTACTGGAAAGTATAATGATTTTTATGAAGAGGGAGTTTTTACTTGTAAAAAATGCAACGCGCCACTTTATAAATCAGAAGATAAATTCAAATCAGGTTGTGGATGGCCTAGTTTCGATGATGAAATAGAAGGTGCTGTAAAAAGAGTTCCAGATAGAGATGGAAGAAGAGTAGAGATTGTTTGTGCCTCTTGTGGTGGACATTTAGGACATGTGTTTGAAGGTGAAAGATTAACTGCTAAAAATACAAGACATTGTGTAAACTCTATTTCATTGAATTTTAAAAAGGCTGAATAATGAATAATCAGAATATTAAAAAAGCATATTTCGCTGCTGGATGTTTTTGGGGAGTAGAGTATCATTTTGAGAAATTAGATGGAGTAATTTCCGCAATTTCTGGTTATATGGGTGGGCATATAGAAAATCCAAATTATCAAATGGTTTGTTCTGGATTTTCAGGGCATTTGGAAGTTGTTGAAGTAACATTTGATGAAACTATTGTTTCTTTTGAAGCTTTGGTTAAACTGTTTTTTGAAATCCACGATTTTACTCAAATAAATGGACAAGGTCCAGATATTGGAAGTCAATATTTATCTGCAATTTTTTATGTGGATATTGAACAAAAAAACATAAGTGAAAAATTGATTCAGGAGTTGGAAAATAGAGGTTTTAAAGTTGTTACTTCTTTATACGAATTAGTGCCATTTTATGAAGCAGAAGAGTATCATCAAGATTACTATGAAAGACACCAAAAGGCGCCTTATTGTCATAGTTATAAAAAAATATTTTAATTGCTTCCTAATATATAATAAAGGTGTTTATTAGCAGTTTTTTCAAGTTTTACATTGTACTTATCAGCCCAATGTGAAACTTCTTCATGGAACTCTTGTAAAATTTCTTCAGAGTCATTTTCATCACATTTTATTTTTAAATGATTTGATTTGTTAGATAGCCCTACATAAGCATTCATTTTTTTTAGGTGATCATTTAGCGTGAAAATATGTTTTGCAAATTTATCAAAATTTGTTGTTTCTTGCATTACTTTTTCAGCTTGTTTTAGTGAAGCTTCACTTTTTGAATATCCTAATTGCGATAATATTACTTCAGCAGATACTTCTAGTTGCATTTTAATCCTTTTATTTGAGTATGAGATATGTTATCAAAATTATTTTTAATTGTTATTGAAAAATTTATATATAATATTTTTATGATATTTAAAATAAATCAATACTCGAAATTTGTTCCGATTGGAATCTGATTACTTTATTTCGGCCTTTACTTTTTGCTTCATATAAAGCAATATCTGCATTTTTTATAACAGAATCTAAAGATTTAGAGTCATCAGGAAACATTGATAATCCAATACTAATTGTTTTTCTTAACTTACTTCCAGCATATACATCAATTTCATTTTCACTAACTTTTGTTCTAATTTTATTAGCTACATTTAAAGCATCTTCTTCTGTTTTGATATTAACCAATAAAACAATAAACTCTTCTCCACCATATCTAATGATAATATCAGATTCTCTTACCGTTTCATTTAAAATTCTACTTAACTCTTTTAGAACTTTATCTCCAATATCATGTCCATATTCATCATTTACAGCTTTAAAATGGTCCATATCAAGTAATAATACACCAATATTAAATTTATCTCTTAATGCTTGAGGAATAAGTTTTTTACTATGTTCTTCTAAGAACTTTCTATTATATAAACCAGTTAATCCATCTCTGAATGCTGATTGTTGTAGAGCTTCCATTAGAAGTTTAACTTCTATTGAAGGTGCTGCTTCATTAATATAACTTTTAATATATGAAATTTTCTCTTTTAAATAATCCAATTCTTCTTTTGTATCAAATACAAAATTTATAATTAAATAAATATCTTTACTTATATCAGAACTAATACAGTAGTGGAATTTATTTTCTTTTTCAAAATAAGGGCAAGTATGGTGAAATTGGGTTGTAATTACATCATTTTTAGTTCTTGCAGCTCGGCATAAATGTGGTTCATTTTCGATATTTTGTTTGCAATAAAATCTGTTTCCTACTTCTTTTATTGTGTTCATTTTATGTTTAGCTACATCTATTTCGATAAAAGTAAAGGTATTAATTTTAAACTGATTAATGAAAACTTCTGATAATCTATTATAAATTTCTTCTTTCGTATTATCAAGTTCAATCTCTTTTTTAAATTGATATAAATT
>JAQUIV010000101.1 GCA_028681275.1 Aliarcobacter sp. | reverse complement strand
TCCTATGGCAATGAATGACGCTTTTGAAGAAGGTAGAATAAAAGCTGGTGATACAGTTCTTTTTGATGCTTTCGGTGGTGGATTAACTTGGGGTTCTGCTTTATTTAAATTCGCACCTAAAAAATAATAGTTTGGGATTTTCCCAAAATATTATTTTACTTATCAAACTTCTTATTATTTGGATTACTTTTAAAAACATTAAATGAATTTTTCTTCAAATCTTTATTAAATTTATCAACTGTTGCAACTGAATTTATATATAAAATTGATTCATCTACAACTATTTGAAAAATTGCATGTAAAGGAATTTTTACCACACTTCCAAAATTTTCATTTCCAAATCCTGCTTCAAAACTCATATATTCATCATCTATTTGAATAGTTGTATATGTGTAATTACTCAAAGTGAACAAAGAAAATTTATGCATTTGATTTTTTATTACACTTGGTAATTCTGGATTAAAAGTAACTGGTTCAATATTTGCAGTTATTGAAAACTCTTGATTTTTTTCTAATAAAAAAAGAATATTCTCTTTTATTTGGCTTTCAACTAAATCTTTATATTCCTCGTTTTCTATAATATCTTTTATCATAATTAATACCTATTTTAAAAATTTAATGTTATTATAACCCATGAAACAACTTATTTTCCTTATTTTTCTTATTAATTATTCCCTTGCTTACGAATTCAAATTAAATAAAAAAGATTTAACTTATATTGATAATTCTAGTAGAAAATCATTCATATTAAATAGATTAACTAAATATGAAAATATGAAAAGTGAAATTAAAGATTATGAGCTTATTAAAAAACTCTCTTATGTAAATACTTTTATGAATAAAACTTTTTCTGCCAATGATACATCGACACAATCTACTATTGATCATTGGGCAACACCTAAAGAGTTTTTACTTCAAGGTCATGGTGATTGTGAAGATTATGCAATAGCTAAATATTTTACTCTCTTAGAAATTGGTATTCCTAAAGAAAAATTATATTTTGCCGTTGTAGATATTAAGGGAGAAAAAAATTCACATATGGTTTTATTATATGTTGAAGATAAAAAATCTACACCTTTGGTTTTGGATAATCTTAGTTTTCTTGTAATTCCATTTACAAAAAGACCAAATCTTATTCCAAGATTTGCCTTTAATGAAATAGATTCATATAAGTTTACACCTGAGAATTTTACTGAAAAAGTAAAAATAAATTGGGGGAAAGAGAATAAATGGGAAAAATTACTTTTTAGAGTTTACACATTAAATGAATAATTCTCTTTAATATCAAAACCTATCATTGCATTCATTAAAGCGATTTTAGAAGCTTTTTCAAGCATTTTTACACTAATATCTTTTTCTATTAAAAACTTCTCTTCCAAAAGTCTAGCCCTTGTTGTTCCTTTTAATAGACAGTTTTTTGAAGTTATCCACATATTTTCATAAAATATTGCAATATTTGCGATACTTGTATCTGTAACTATTTCATTTTTAATAATAATGATTTCATCACAATTTTCTTTTTGTAAAAATAAACTATCCAGTTTTTCTCTATTTAAATACTTTTTAGAGTAGTTTATTTCATCATCAAATATCAGTTTAAAACTACTGATTTCTCTTTTTTTATATGGGAAATATTCCACATTTAAAACTTCAAAATCATTATAAGTAACTTTACATCGTAAGAGTTCTTCACTTAATGGATAAATATACTCTTGTAAATTTATATTTAAACCTATTGTATTTGTTACTCTTTTATTGTGAAAATCTAAATTAAAAATTTCAAAATCTTCACATTTTATTGTTTCAAAATAGATATTTTCTTGCATTTAAAGCCTTTTAAAATGGTAAATAAATCTTATCAATTAACTCTTGATATTCATTTAAAATATTAGAATCACAAGTGATTCCACCACCACTTTTGTAAAATTTATTTCCAAAATTATCTTCTTCAATAAATCTTATCATAACCGATGAATCTAAATTTTCACCATCAAAAACACCAAAAATTCCAGTATAAAAATCTCGATTATAATCTTCAAGTTTTTCTAAAATTTCAACCGTTTTTTTCTTTGGTGTTCCAGTTATTGAACCAGCTGGAAGTAATGAAGTTAAAATACTCCCTAGTTTTTCATTCCAATTTTTTTGTAAATCTGCACTAATTGATGAGCTAACTTGAAGAAGTTTTTTATCCCCTGCATTTATCTCTTCAATATATCTAAACTTATCTACTTTAACATTAGAAGCAATAATTCCCAAATCATTTCTTAATAAATCAACTACCATTGTATGTTCAGCTAACTCTTTTTTATCATTTAAAATGATAGCTTGAGCATTTGGAATTGAAGCATCAATTGTACCTTTCATGGGATATGTAAAAATTTTATTATCTTTTATTTCTACAAATCGCTCAGGTGAAAAACAGACAAAATTATCCTCTTGATTTTTAAATCTAAGTTTAAATTTTGCCTCAACTTTTTCGTATATTTCATCAAGGGTTATTGAAGTTTTAATTTTTGATTTTACAGTTAAATTACAAAGATAAGTATTTCCATTTTTTATCTCTTCTTGTAATAAATCAAATCTTTTTTTATATTCACAAAAAAACATTGGGAATTTTTCTATTTTAGTTTGATTTGATTTTATAAGATTATTTGGATTCTCTTTTTTATTTAGTTCAAATTTTATTGAACTTGGAAGAAGTGATAGTTTTTGGATATAAAACTTACTTAAATCGTAAGATAAGACAAATAAAAATGGCTCTTTTTCTGAGCCAAATTTATTCAATTTTTCTTTTATTAACTCTTTACTCAAATTTTATTTTAGAATTAATTTTTTAAGAACAGCTGCTCTTACTGCAACACCATTTGTAACTTGTGTTAAAACTTTACTTCTTGGGTCTTTTAACATTTCATCACTAATATCAACATTTCTATTAACTGGACCTGGATGTAAAAGTAAAATATCTCTATCTTGCATTACTTCTGTTGTAATACAATAATCTTTTGCATATTCATTTAAAGATTCAAAATATACTTCTGAATGTCTTTCTAATTGAGTTCTTAAGCTCATAATAATATCAAGTTCATCGATAATATCAGAAATTTTGTCATATTGTTTAAAATCACTTCCTTCATATTTAAAACACTCAGGTGCAATAAAACAAACATCTATTCCAAATGTTGGAAGTAATCTTCTGTTTGAACCAGCAACTCTTGAAGTTCTAACATCTCCTACGATTGCGATTTTTTTACCTTCAGTTTGACCATTAAAATGTTCATAAATTGTAAATAAATCTAATAAAGCTTGTGTTGGATGTGCGTGTTTTCCATCACCTGCGTTGATAATTGGACAATCTACATATCCAGCTAAACTTTCAGGTAAACCACACTCTGAATGTCTAATAATAATAGCATCAGGTCTCATAGCATTTATATTTGCAACTGTATCAAAGATTGTTTCACCTTTTGAAGTTGAAGATGTTCCAACATCTAAAGATACAACTTCAGCACCTAATCTCTTAGCTGCGATTTCAAAAGAACTTCTTGTTCTTGTAGAATTTTCAAAAAACAGAGTAACAATAAGTTTACCCTTTAAAATTTCATTTGAGTCAGATTTTAAAAACTCTCTAGCATCATCAAATATGTTTAATATCTCTTCTTTTGAAAAATCAGAAGTTCTAATCAAGTGCTGCATTTCTTTCCTTTATTTTTAATTTTCGATTTTAGCAAAAAGCTGTTTAAAAAATAAAACTTTTTGTATAATGCGAGACTTTATTTTTACGGGATTATTTCGATGAAATTGCAGATTATCATACTTACTTTATTTATAGTTTTGTTTTCAGCATGCTCAACGAAACCTTTAGAACCTGTGGAATTTGATGAATTAAAAAAAGAAATCTCTTTTGAAAATGAAATAAAACCTATTTTAGATAAAAGATGTGTCTCTTGTCACTCTTGTTATAACTCACCTTGTCAATTAAAATTATCTTCTTTTGAAGGTATTCAAAGGGGAGCAACTAAAAAAAATATTTATGAAAATAGAATAAAAGCTGACGATCCAACTAGACTTTTTGTTGATGCAACAAATGAAAAACAGTGGAGGGAAAAAGGATTTTTTTCTGTTCTTGATTCCATGGAAGAATCAAATGAATCTATAATGATGCAATATCTTTTTCAAAAAAATAAAAATCCTTTAAATCTTGGAACTTATTCTCCTGAAAGTGACAAATTAACTTGTGTAAAAGATAAAGAAGAACTTACAGAATTTTTTGATAAAAATCCCCATAAAGGAATGCCTTATGGTTTTCCTGCCCTAAAAAAACAAGAGTATAACCTTTTGATGACTTGGCTTAAACAAGGAGCAAGAAATGATAGAAAAAAACAAACGGAAACAAATCTTGAATTAGAACAAATCAAAAAATTTGAAGATTTTTTTAACAATCAAAATATAAAATACAAAGTAAGTGCTAGATATATTTATGAACATCTTTTTTTAGCTCATATCTCTTTTGATGATAATAGTGGAAATTTTTATGAATTAATTCGTTCAAAAACACCATCTGGACAAACACCACAAGTTATTCCAACAAGATTTCCTTATGAGGGGATAAATGGAAAATTTTATTATAGATTCCAAAAAATCGAATCTACAATAGTTCATAAAACCCATATGATTTATAAGTTAAATAATGAAAAACTAACTAGATATTATGATTTATTTATAAAACCTATTTGGGAGCAAAAACCTTATTTACCTATTTATGATACAAATATTTGTGCTAATGCAATGAAAATATTTGAACAAATTCCAGTAAGTAGTAGATACCAATTTTTACTTGATGATGCTAATTATATTATTACAACTTTTGTTAGAGGTCCAGTTTGTAAAGGTCAGATTGCATTAAATGTAATTCAAGACCATTTTTGGGTGATGTTTTTAGACCCAAAATATGACTTATCAATTCAAGATAAATATTTTTTACATGATAATCTTCCAAATCTTTCAATTCCAAATGAATATGGAGAAGACCCAAGTTTATATAAAACTTTTAAAGCTTTAGATAATTATGAATTAGCAAAAAAATATGAAACAAATAAAGCTTTAATATATAAACAATATTATCCAAATGGTTTATCTATGGATGCCATTTGGAAAGGAAATACAAATCAGCAAAATGATTCCATTTTAACAATTTATAGACATTTTGATTCAGCGTCAGTTCACAGAGGTGCATTAGGAGATATTCCAAAAAACTTATGGGTTATAGATTATCCTTTACTTGAACGAATTTATTATTCATTAGTTGCAGGCTTTGATATATTTGGAAATACAGCTCATCAATTACTTGTGCGAACACATATGGATAGATTAAGAATTGAAGGTGAAAGTAATTTCTTGGAATTTTTACCAAAAGAATCAAGGGTTGATTATTTTGATTCTTGGTATGAGGGTTGGTTAGCACAATATTTAAGTGTTTATACACCATCAAATAATAAAGTTGATATTACTTATCAAACAAAAAATTATAAAAAAGAGTTTGTAGAAAAACTTTTTGAACATACAAATATGAAAAAAGACCCAATTAATTTCATAGAAGATGGCTACAAAAAAGCTCCTATTAAATCTGTTTATAATACAAAAGAAGAGATTGAAGAGAGTTTTAAAGCTTTGACTTTACCAAATAGTTCACAGTTAATACAAAATTTTAATGACACAGGTTCAAACTTAGCTTTTATAAAAATTGAATTAAATTCAGGTGAAAATCTTATTTATAGTTTTGTTATAAATAGATGGCACAAAAATGTAGCTTTACTTTTTGATGAAGA
>JAQUIV010000100.1:3048-5860 GCA_028681275.1 Aliarcobacter sp. | reverse complement strand
TCACATTTCTTTTCAGTCATGTATTCACTCATCTCTTTTTCTTCTTTTATCATGTCATAGGCAAGTTTTACAACACCCTCCCATTTTCTTGTAAGTTTATGTCTTTTCCAAAAAAATGTAGCTTCATCAACACTTCCATGTAAAATAGCTTTTCTTTGATGTTCTGGTAAATCTCTAAAAGGAACATTTACAGCTATATCAGTTCCTTCACAAAAAGCTAAAAGCATTTTGAAATAAAAACCTTTATTAAAACCATATATAACTCTAATAGCTCCATCTTCAATAGATAAATCTTCATTGATAACTTTTTTCATATCAAGTGCATATCTAATTCCTAATCCATCACAAGATGAACAAGCACCTTTTGGAGAGTTAAAAGAAAATGATAATGGTTCAAGTGGTTCAAAAGAGATTTTACAAGAAAAACAAGCCATGTGTTCTGAGTAGTGAATATGTTTTTCAACACCCATTTCTTCATGGTTTAAAATTTCAATTTCAAGTTCTCCAAAACTCTCTTTTAAACCTTTTTCAATATCTTGAGCGATTCTGTCTCTATTTTCTTCTTTTATTGTAACCCTATCGATTACAACTTTGATTGTATGCATTTGAGTTTTAGCAAGTTCGATTTCTTCATCAAGTCTAACCATAACTCCATCAATCATGGCTCTTACATAACCTTTTGCTCTTAAGCTTTCAAGTAAATCTGCAAAACTTCCTTTTTTTCTATTGATTAAAGGAGCTAAAATTACAACTTTTGAATCATTTGGCAAAGTTAAAACTTGATTGATTACATCACTTGCACTCATTTGTGAAATTGGTTCTCCACATTGGTGGCAATGTTGTTTTCCAATTCTGGCATATAAAAGTCTAAAGTAGTCATATACTTCTGTGATAGTTCCAACAGTAGACCTTGGATTTTTTGAAGTTGTTTTTTGATCAATTGCAATGGCAGGTGTAAGCCCTTCAATTCTTTCTACATTTGGTTTCCCAACTTTGTCTAAGAATTGTCTTGCATATGCTGAAAGTGATTCAATATATCTTCTTTGTCCTTCCGCATAAAGTGTATCAAATGCTAATGTTGATTTTCCAGAACCTGAAAGTCCTGTGAATACAATAAGTTTATTTTTTGGTATTTCTAGGTTTATATTTTTTAAGTTATTTTCACAAGCGTTAAATATTTTGATTGAATCTGTCATGTTTTGCCTTTAAAATTTGAAGCTTATATTATAGGATAGATATATATAATACTCTATTAAAAGATATTTATTATTATGGGAAAAATCATGCAATATAAATTAGCAAAAATAGAAGATATAGAAAAAGTATTAGAGTTACATTTTAAATATCAAATTGATTCTATAAAAGAAGAAGATAAAAAAGATGGGTTTATAACAACAGCTTTTACAAAAGAGCAAATGATTGATTTAATTACTTTAGAGCAGGGTTTGTTTATTGCAGTGGAAAATGAAAAAATTGTTGCTTATGTGATGAGTGCTTCATGGGATTTTTGGTCAAGATGGCCTATGTTTGTATATATGATAGAAGATTTAGCAAATTTGGAATATTTAGGTCAAAAACTTAGTACTAAAAATTCATATCAATATGGACCTGTTTGTGTTGATAAAGAGTATAGAGGAAAAGGAGTTTTAGAAAAGCTTTTTGATTTTGCTAGAGAGAATATGTCAAAAAGATTTCCTATTTTAGTAACTTTTATAAATAAAATAAATCCTCGTTCTTTTGAAATGCATAAAAGAAAAATTGGTCTTGAAGTGATAAAAGAGTTTTCATATAACAATAATAACTATTACGAGTTAGTTTATGATACTTCTAAAAAATTAGAGAGTTTTTGAAATTATTTGATTATTTTCTATAATAAAAAATTATTTTAATTATTTTTGATAAAAATAACATATTTGATGTGGTAATATCCCTTTAAGATTTAGAAAATAAGGGATTTTATGGAACAAGTTATTGTGATGATGTTAGCAACAGGAGTAGTTTGTGTCATCTTAGGTATTATTTTAAAACGATTTGGTGTTCCTCCTATTATTGGATATATTTTATCTGGAATGATTCTTATAAATATCATAGGAAGTAATACAGATAACTCTCATACTTTAGAACAAATTGCAGAGTTTGGTATTGTATTTTTAATGTTTACTATTGGTCTTGAAATGAAGCTTGAAAATCTAATGCAAATGCGAAAACAAGTATTTGTTTATGGTGGTCTTCAAGTTGGATTATCAACACTCTTTTTTACTTTTATCTCATATTTTTTATTTGGATTAGATATTAAAACTTCATTGGTTATTGGAGCTGCTTTATCTCTTTCTTCAACAGCCATAGTTCTTAAAATACTAAATGATACAAACAAAATAACAAACTATTATGGTCAAAACTCTTTAGGGGTTTTGATTTTTCAAGATTTAGCTGTAATTCCTATATTATTGGTTTTAACAATTTTATCAAGTAATGGAAGTTCGGTTGGTGATTTAATAGCTGATATTGTTTTATCTGGTATTACATTGTTAGTCGTAATGATTATTTTTGGTAAATACTTTTTAAATCATATTTTAAAGTTGGTAAATAAGGCAGAAACCCACGAACTTTTTATTATGATAGTTTTAATTATTGCTATTGGCTCAAGTTTTTTAGCTCATTATTTAGGATTTACATATTCAATGGGAGCATTTATTGGTGGTATGTTAATAGCAGAAACTCATTATAAACATCAAATAGAAGCTGACCTTATTCCTTTTAGAGATTTATTTTTAGCTTTATTCTTTGTAACTGTTGGAATGCAAATAGATGT
>JAQUIV010000100.1:0-2948 GCA_028681275.1 Aliarcobacter sp. | reverse complement strand
TGTTGGCAAAAGAGTCTCTTTAGAAACTTCACTTACTATTTCTCAAGTGGGAGAGTTTTCATTTGTAGTATTTACATTAGCTACTCAAAATACTCTTTTAGATGCAAATACGGGACAACTACTTACACTTTCAGTAATAATCTCAATGGTATTAACTCCTTTTATTTTAAAAAATATTGAATTTATTACAAACAAAATTTTACGAAAAAAAGATATTAAGAGTGAAGTATTAAATATCTCAAAAGATTCTTTAAATGAACATGTTATTGTATGTGGATATGGAAGTTTCGGAAAACAGATACTTTTAAATCTAAAAAATGAGAATATTGAACATATAGCAATTATAGATAATTATGAGTTTTTTGAAAATGCTTTAAATCATGGAGAAAAAGTGATTTTTGGAAATCCAGCTCAAAAACATATATTAGAAGAAGCAGGGGTATCAAAAGCAAAAGCTGTAATTATTGCTTTACATGATATAGAAAACATTATACTTCTTTCACATACAATAAAAAATTTAAACAGCCAAATAAAGATTTTAGCAAAGGTAACAAAAAAAAGTTTTTTACCAGATAGTATAGATAGTGAAGATTTTGTAGATATATATGATTGTACAGCTGAAATGTTAGTTGAAAGATCAATAAAATAAAAAATAACTTTTTTAGAGAAAATCTTTATAATAGATATTTAATATTAAAATTAATATAAAAGCCTTTTAATACTATATAAGTAAAAAAATATTAGAATGTGGAATAATAGAAAAATTTGGAAATATATATGCAAAGTAACTTTATAGTGTCTAGTGATAAAAAATATAATTTTAGTGATTTAGTTGATGTTATTGAATTTGAAGAGATACTAAAAAGTTTTTATAATGCAACTGGGATTCCAAATGCACTTGTGAGAAAAGATGGTGAAATCATTTCTCAAGTGGGTTGGATTAGTGCTTGTGCCTTATTTCATAGAGCTAATCCAGAAACTAATTTACGTTGTTTAGAGAGTAATCATATTTTAATGAAAAGTGTTTCTTGTGGAAAAGTTACAAGTGCTTTATGTAAAAATGGTTTACTTGATTATGCAACACCTATTGTTGTAGAAGGTCAAATAGTAGCAACTCTATTTTTAGGTCAAGTTTTAAATGAAGCACCTAACAAAGAATTTTTCCATCAACAAGCTAAAAATTTTAATTATGATGAAATCAAATATCTTGAAGCCGTAGATTCTATTCCTATCGTAAGTAAAGAAGAGATGGAATCAACAATGGATTGCATTGTAAAGATGGCACAAATGTTAGCCAAAACTGCTTTATCAAAATTACGTGAAATTGCATTAGCCCATGATCTTGATAAAAGTACTAAAGAAAGGGTGCAATTAAAAGATATATTAGATTTTTCTCCTATTGGAGTTGGTTGGTCAGATAGAGATGGTAAGATAGAGTATGTTAATCATCAATTTACAGAATTGTTTGGATATACACTTGAAGATATACCAACTATCCAAACTTGGTATCAAAAAGCTTATCCAAATGAGCAATTCAGAAAAACTGTTATTGAGCCTTGGCATAAAAAAGTTTTATTAGCATTTGAAAATAATACATCTGCTCCTGAATTAGAAGCAAGTGTTACTTGTAAAGATGGAAGTGAACGAAGGGTATTTATTCGAGTTTCTTGGGTAGCTGAAAAACGTTTAGTTAATTTTAATGACATTACTGCCCATTGGAAAAGTGAATTACGAAATCGTGCTCACGATGCTATGTTAGAAATGGTTGCTAAAGATTCAAATTTAAGTGATATATTAAATACTATTGTAAGAAATATAGAATTAGAAGATTCAACTTCATTATGTAGTATTTTATTATTGGATAGGGAGGGGAAACATCTTTTATTAGGTGCATCACCAAGTTTGCCTGATTTTTATAATAAAGCTATAAATGGTACACAAATAGGTCTTGGTGTTGGTTCTTGTGGATCAGCAGCATTTTTAGGTAAAAGAGTTATTGCTGAAGATATTGTTAACCATGAATATTGGCAACCATATAAAGGTTTAGCACAAAAAGCTGGATTAGCCGCTTGTTGGTCTGAGCCTATTATCTCTTCAACTGGTAAAGTTTTAGGTACATTTGCAATTTATCATAAAAAACCAGCAAGTCCAAAATTAAGTGATATTGAAAGAATAAGTTTTGCTGCAAATCTAGCTGCTATTGCCATAGAAAATAGAAATGCTCGTAAAGAGTTAGAACATAGAGCATATTCAGATTATTTAACCGGTTTAGCAAATAGAAGATATTTTATTGAACAAGCAGAATTATAGTTATTAAGACATAATAGATATTCAACGGAACTATCTTTAATAATGTTAGATATAGATTTCTTTAAAAAAATCAATGATACTTATGGACATAATACTGGAGATTTAGTTCTTCAAAAAATTGCAGATGTTAGTCGTACAATTTTAAGAGATGTTGATATTATTGGACGAATTGGTGGAGAAGAGTTCGCAATTTTGCTACCAGAAACTAATCTTGAAAATTCAATAAAAGTTGCTGAACGTTTACGTGTTGAAATCTCAAATGCATCGGTAGTTTTAGAAAAAGAAGAAGTTAAATTTACCTCTTCTTTTGGAGTTGTATCTGCAAATAAATCAAATATTGATAAGTTATTAATAAAAGCAGATAAAGCGCTTTATAAAGCAAAAGAAAATGGAAGAAATAGGGTATGTAGTTTTAGTGAGTAAAGAGCTGAGGTAAAAAATTACCTTAGCTTTTTGTTTTATATTCTTCTGTTCTTATTCTTCTTTCAATCTCTCTTTTTACTGCATTTATAGCATATTTTTTATTTCCACCATGAATACTTGTAACTATTTGTGCTTTACAGTTTTCACAAATAAAATCAGTTTTAGAAACATCTGTGTATTTTGTGTGAGAAGATCGGTCATCATAAATAAGTATT
>JAQUIV010000099.1 GCA_028681275.1 Aliarcobacter sp. | reverse complement strand
ATTATGAGATTCAAATTATCTGAGAAAGATTATGAAATACTGTTAAAGAAAAAAAGAATAAAAATAAATGGCTTATTAAAAAGTAGTTTACGAAAAAAATCACCGGAAATAAGTTACTCAAATTTTATGAAATCTGATTATATGTTAAATTCTGATCAAATGTTTTTAGAATATACAAAAATAAAAAGTGCTAAAAAATATAGACCCAAAATGCTGACTTTTCAAATTTTTTTAAATTTAGTATTAATAACAATTGGTTTATATTTTTTTAAACAAGATTTGTTATTTGAAATATTTTTTATTAGTGCAGTAATATTTATAAATTGGTTTATAATTTGGTTTTATTCTTTAATTTCAATAATAAAAAATGATTTTAAGAAAAAAAGTAATAAATCTTTATGGTTATTATTAATTTTATTACTTCCTATTAGTGCTTTTTTATATCCTGATTTTAAAAAAATACATACAGTGTAATTTTGACTATTTAAAATCTGACCTAAAACAACTTTAACAATCATTTAGATAAAATCCAACTTATGAATAAAAAAAAATTAGTAGTAGCCTTTTCAGGTCCCTCAAATAGTGGTAAAACAACAGCTATTGTAAAAGTTGCAAGTATTCTTAATGATAGTGGTTTTAAGGTTTGTATTGTAAAACACGACCCTAAAGATAAAGCAATTTTTGATAGAGAAGGAAAAGATTCTTTTAAATTCTCACAAACAGGTGCTGATGTTGCAGTTGTAAGTCCTAATAAAACAACTTTATTTAAAAAAAGCACATCTACAATAGATGAAATAATTGATTTATTTCAAGATTTTGATTATTTGTTAGTTGAGGGTCTAAAAACTCTTGATTTACCGAGAATTTCTATTTTTAGAGATAGATTAGATGAAAGTTATTTTAGTGTTTCAAATGCAATTGCTTGTGATGAAACAATAAATAGTAATGAAATCCCTAGTGACTTAGATATATTAGATTTAAACAATCCAGAAGAGATAATCTTATGGATTAATAAAAATGCAAAGAGAGTGTAAAATGCAAGAAATTATAAAAGCAATTGAAGAATCAGCAATTAAAATAAAAGATTTAATTCAAACTGGTGATACAGGTAAAAGTGAACATGAAAATTCAACTGGTGATACTCAACTAAAACTTGATATTGCAAGTGATGAAATTATCGAAGATATTTTTAAAAAAATCCCATCAATTAAAGCAATTGTTAGTGAAGAACAAGAAGCTATCGTAAATTTACACGAAAGTGGTAAATATTTAATTGCTTATGATCCACTTGATGGTTCTTCTTTAGTTGATGTAAATCTTTCTGTTGGTTCTATTTTTGGTATTTATGAAAATGAATTTAATGCTGCTAATATAGTTGCTTCTGTATATGTTGTATTTGGTCCAAGAGTTGAAATGGTTGTTACAACTGATGATGTAAAAATGTATAGATTATTAAATAACGAATTTAAATTTATCCAAAACATAAAACTAAATGAAAAAGGTAAATTAAATGCACCAGGTTCAACACAAAATTGTTGGGCACCTTTTCATAAACAATTAATTGATGATATTTTTAACGATGGTTACAGATTAAGATATTCTGGTGGAATGGTTCCTGATTTACATCAAATTTTATTAAAAGGTGGAGGATTATTTTCATATCCTGGAACTAGTGATAAACCAAAAGGAAAATTAAGACAACTATTTGAAGTATTTCCTTTTGCTTTAACTTATGAAAAAGCTGGTGGTGGTGCAGTTGATGGATTTAAAAGAGTTTTAGAAGTGCCAACTACTCATATTCACGATACAACACCATGTTTTTTTGGTTCAAATAGTGAAATAAAAAGAGTTTTAGAAGTTTACAAAAAAAATGGCTAATCACGAAGATTTAGTTATTGATGAATGGGATATAAAACTAGATAATATGCTAGTTGAATTAAAAAATTGTCAAGAATCAAACAGTTTAAAAACTTGTTCAGATTGTGATAAATTTTTTGAATGTGAATTAAGAAAAAGATATGTAATAGCCGTTTATGAATCTATGAATAAGGGTGCTGGCGGTGGATTTGAATTTTAATATAATTATAAAAAAGAAAAAGAGGTAACAATGGAAGAATCTTGTAAAAATGTTTATATAACAACACCAATTTATTATGTAAATGATGTAGCTCATATCGGTCATGCATACACTACAATTATAGCTGATATGTTAGCTAGATATTCAAGATTAACTGGTTTAAATACTTTCCTTTTGACAGGAACTGATGAACATGGACAAAAAATATCTCAAAGTGCTGAACTAAGAGGAAAAACACCTAAAGAATATGCAGATGAAATTTCTGGTAAATTTAGAACTTTATGGGATGATTTTGATATTACTTATGATAAATTCATTAGAACTACAGATGTTGAGCATAAATTAGGTGTTCAAAAAGCTTTTCAAACTATGTTTGACAAAGGTGATATTTACAAAGGTGAATACGAAGGTTTTTATTGTGTATCTTGTGAGACATTTTTTACTGAAAAACAGTTAGTTGATGAACAATTTTGCCCAGATTGTGGAAGACCAACTTCTATTGTAAAAGAAGAGAGTTATTTCTTTAAATTATCAAAATATGAAGATAAATTAATCAAATGGTATGAAGAAAATGAAGATTGTATTTTGCCAAGAGCTAAAAAAAATGAAATTTCTAACTTTGTAAAAGGTGGATTAAGAGATTTATCTATTTCAAGAACTTCATTTGATTGGGGTGTTAAATTACCTGATTCTATGAATGAACCAAAACATGTTATGTATGTTTGGTTAGATGCTTTAATGAACTATATTACAGCACTTGGATATGGAACTGATGATAAAAACATGAATTTTTGGCCAGCAAATGTACAATTAGTTGGAAAAGATATTTTAAGATTCCATGCTATTTATTGGCCAGCATTTTTAATGTCTTTGGATTTACCTCTTCCAAAACATATTGCAGCTCACGGATGGTGGACAAGAGATGGTGAAAAAATGTCTAAATCAAAAGGAAATGTTGTCGATCCAAAACAAGTAGCTGACGCTTATGGTCTTGATGCATTTAGATATTTTATGTTAAGAGAAGTTCCATTTGGTCAAGATGGAGATTTTTCTCAAAAAGCTTTAATTGATAGAATTAATTCAGATTTAGGAAATGATTTAGGAAATCTATTAAATAGAATTTCTGGAATGAGTGGAAAATATTTTGATTATAAAGTAAGTTCAGTTGATGTTGAAAAATTCCATGCAAAAGAATTGGCAGAAATTGATGCAATTTTAGGAAATGTAGAAGCTTATATTTTTAATATGCAAATAAATAGATATTTAGAAGATTTATGGAAAGTATTAACAATTGCAAATAAAGCAATAAATGACTATGAACCATGGAATTTAATGAAAGATGGAAAAGCTGATGAAGCTATGGCATTAGTTGCATTAATTACAAATATCATGGCTAAAGTTGCCCTACTTTTAGATTCTGTAATGCCTGAAAAAATCTCTTTAATTGCACAATCTTTAGGAATAAAAATTGATACAGAAACTTATAACTCTTTAATTAAAAATAAAAATTTAATTCCTGATACTGTTATTACAAAAGTTGATCAATTATTCCCAAGAATTGAAGAAATTTTATTAGAACAACCTGCTTCTTCTGATATTACTAAATCAGAATGTGAAATTAAAAATGAAAAAACAAAAGAAGTAATAGTTGAAGATGATAACTTAATTACAATTGATCAATTTTTCCAAACAACTTTAAAAATTGGAACAATAGTAGAAGCAGAAGAAGTTCCAAAATCAGCAAAACTTCTTAAACTTCAAGTTGATTTAGGTGAAGGAAGAAATAGACAAATTCTTGCTGGAATCAAAGAATATTATTCTGCTGAAGAACTTGTAGGAACTCAAGCTTGTGTTGTTGCAAACTTAAAACCAGCAAAATTAATGGGAATGTTAAGTGAAGGTATGTTAATGGCTGCCAAAGATGAAAATGGTTTATCACTATTGAGACCAGAAGCACCTAAAAAATCTGGAACAAAAATAAGCTAGTGCAAATCTCATCTATTTTAGATATTGTTGATGGAGAGTTATTAAATTCTCCATCAATCTCTTTTATTTATTCAATCAAAACAAATGCAAAAAAAGTTAAAGAAGGTGATTTATTTATAGCTAAAGATTTAAATAATCTTGAATTAGCTGTAAAAAATGGTGCTTTTGCAATTATTTCAGATATAAATTTTCCAATAATTGACAATGAAATCGCATGGATAAAAGTAAAAGAATTAGAAATAAGTATAATCAAACTTATTAGATACAAATTATCATCTCTAAATTTAAATGCTTATTTTTGTGATAAAGTTGCTTTTCAACTATTAAAGCTTTATTCTGTAAATTTTTCAAAAAATATTAAATTAATTCCAAATAAGTTAGAAAATTTATTTAAAACTATTGATGAGATAGAAGATAAAAATATAATAATTTCTTCAAATCAAAATGTCTTAACTAAAATTTATCCACACAACCAAAATTTCAATGATATTTCAACTGATTTAATAATAGAAAATTTAATAGAACACTCATTATTTGAAACATCTTTTTCATATAAAGGAACATATTTTTCTAAAATAAAAATTTCTAGTTTATATTTAGCTCAATTTTTAAGGGTTTATAACTTTTTAGATGGAAATTTAGATTTGGGAAAATTAAAATTATTTTATAATCTAAAACCTCTTTTTATAGATAGAAATCTAAATTTAATAGAATTTGGAAAAAGTGATAAATTTATTATTTGTCAAGATATAAAAGATTTATACGAAAATGAGATTTTATATATAAAAATAAAATATAAATATGCAAAAACTGTTTTTATTACATCTGAATATATCGAGTTTTTAAAAACAGATGAACAAATTGTTATCAATAATCTTGATGAATTAAAACCTATGTTAAGAAAATTAAAATTTAATGCAGTATATTTAATAGGTTTTAACTACAATCAAGTTCAAGAATATTTTTTACAAACTGAAAAAACTTCAACTCTTTTTTAATAGACCATACCAAAAGAGCTTATAACTTTCCCTAATATTTCAAGTTCATTTTTATTCAAAATTTGAGATGGATAATCTTTATTATCAGAAATGATATCAAGTTTTCCATCAACTCTTCTTTGAATTCTTTTTACAAATAATCCATGAGTTGTAGTAAATGCATAGATTCCATCTCTTGTAACATCATTTTTTGTTTTATCTATAAAAATGATATTATCACTATTTAAAGTTGGTTCCATTGAATCACCTATAACATTAATAGCATCAATATTTTTAAGATTTTCCTTTCCTCCTAACATATTTACGAAATATGTAGGTAACTGCAAAGATTCATAATTATCTTCTGCTTCATATGCACCACCACCTGCACTAACAGCAACAGTAGGATAATATTTAATCCAATATTTATCAGTCGTATCAATTAATGATCCTGGATTTTGATCATATAAAAGCCAATTTATAGATATTTTCTTCTTAGCACAAAAATTAAGAATATTTGAAAAAGGAATTTTTCCTCTATTTTTCATTGTTGCAAAATTAGCTTGACTCAATTCTAAAGAATTTGCAACATCTTTATCAAATACTTTGCCATTTTTTCCATCAGCACTTAAAATATCTTTTAATTTTTCAATAATATCATCAACAATCAACACAATATATTCCTTTTCTTAAATATTGAGCCAATTATATTACAAATTGAAATATTTTTCAAGTATTTTATAAAAATATTATAATATTTGAAATATTTTATACAAAAGGATTCAATATGACAATTAAATTAATGAAAACAAAAGATGATTTACTAAAAATACTAACTAAACTTGATAATTTTATTTATGAATTTGGAGAAAAAATATTATAACTATTAAATATTAA
>JAQUIV010000098.1 GCA_028681275.1 Aliarcobacter sp. | reverse complement strand
TGCATTAAAGGCATACAGTTTTTAATACCTAAAAAGCATAACATAGCGCCCATAGGTTGAGATAATTTTATTGGATTTAATTGTAAAGGTTTAGAAGATATTGCTTCCATAATAATTCCTTATAAGGATAATTATGAAAACAATGCAAGAACTATTCCTAAATTTGGAAATTCTCTAAGGCTTTTACTTGATCTTTACCTTCAAATTGTTTTTGATTTGCATTTTCAACAATTAGTTTTGAGATTTTATCTGTAATAAGTGCTACATTATGAGATTCAGCAGCAACACTTGCATTTAATTGAGTTTGTCTATCTAAAAGATTAATTGCATCATTAATTTGAATAATTCCATCTAACTGCTCTTTTGAAGCTTTTTGAATATCTTGAATAATATTTGTAGTATGTGAGATATTTTCACTCAACTCTTTATAGCCCGTAATCATATTATTTGCGATATTTTTACCATTGTTTGCTTTTATTGTTGCATTTTCAACAATTGTTTTTATCTCTTTTGCTGCTTCTGCACTTCTATTTGCTAGGTTTCGCACTTCTGCTGCAACAACGGCAAAACCTTTTCCAGCTTCTCCAGCAGTTGCTGCTTCAACGGCTGCATTTAAAGAAAGAATATTTGTTTGGAAAGCTATTTGGTCAATGATTGAAATCGCATCATTAATAGAATTAACTTGTACATTTATCTCTTCCATGGCTTGAGTTGTTTGATTAGCTAACTTTTCACCAGTGTTTGTTGCATTAATTAGTTCATTTGATAAAGTTGCCATTTTTGAGATATTGTCTGTATTTCTTCTAATATTACTTGTAATATCTTCTAATGAAGCAGCTGATTCTTCTAGCGAAGAAGCTGCATTATTTGAACTTTGATTTAATTTATCAACATTTATTAATAAAATATCTGAAGTTTTATCAAGAGTTAAACCATTTGCTTTGTTTTCTATTAACATAGCAGTTATTGTTCCTCTTAAGGTATTAACACCATCAACAAGTGATTTAAACTCCCCTTGAAGACCTGGAATTTCAAGTTTTTTTGAATAATCATGTCTTGAGTAGTTTTCTAAAGTACCAAGTATAGTTTGAATAGTGAATTTTAAATTATCAACTAAAGAGTTAAAAGTATTAGCTATATAATTTAATTTTTCATTTGATGTATTTGTATGATGAATTTTATCATTTATATTTCCATCTGTTAATTTCTCTGAAATTAACATTACTTCCCCATAAACTTGAAGTTCTTCGTCATTTTTTATTTTTAATGATGAAGAGATTTTTTCTAATTTCTCTTTTATTTTTGCATTAAAACCAGAACAAGTTCCGTCAATTTGTGGGATACTATTAATTTGGTTATTTATAAAAGAGTCAATATCATCTAAAGCTTTTAATATAACTTCATTTCCTTTGTCAGAAAAAATCATTCCAAACCCCTTAATTTAGTGTTTTATATAAAGCTTCAGCACTTTTTATTTCATCGTCTGTTGGGCAAACTCTAACAGAAATGTATCGTAACTTCCCATCTTGTGTTTTTGATTGGTAAGCTGTTGCATTTACCCAATAAAAGTCACCACTTTTTGTCTTATTTTTAACAATTCCATTCCAAACTTTTCCAGATTGAACTGTTTTCCATAAATCTTCAAAGGCAACTTTTGGCATATCTTCATGTCTTACTAAGTTATGAGGTTTACCTATTAGTTCATCTTTTGAATAACCAGCAATAGTGCAAAAATCATCATTTGCATATATTATTCTTCCTTTTTCATCTGTTTCTGAAACAATCATTGTGTTCTTATTTATCTTTACTTCTATACCCATTTTTTTGTGCATTCTTCTTTTTAATTTAGTTATTTTTTATACAATTTTAAGAGTAATAACTTAAAAAACACTTAAGTGACTATTTTCACATCTAATTTGAGATTTAAAACTTCTTAATAAATAATTAAAAATTATTTAAAATTTCAATATTTATATGAATATTTTATAGTAAATAATTTTTCTGTGGTATAAATTTTATTAGAACCTATTTCCACCTTAAAATATTACTTCTTCTATTCTACACTCCAAGGCTCAGGAGAACCTACAACTTTAAATACTCTATTATTAACTGCATTACACACATCAATAGCAAGATTTATAAGTCCACTATATGCTCCATAAGATACTTTTTTTTCTTGATTTACATCCACAAAAGCAACTTTTTTCTTAATAGCTGTATATAAACTTCTTCCCCCAGCTAATAAAATATCAATATTATGTTCATCTATTAATTGAGCTTGTTGAGTTCCTGGGTCTGTTATTAGGATTTTTACATATTGTGCGCAAATCTCTTTGTCTTCTAAAGTTGCTTTTTGAACACTTGTTGCTACCACATCAATTCCAATATCTTGTAGAGCACTCGCTATTGACCAAGTTTTATTTCCACCTGTATTTAAAATAGCTTTTTTACCCTCAAGTATTTTTTTATAAGGAATTAATGCCTCTTCAAGTTTTGCTTCTTCTTCTGCGATTAAAGCTTCATCCCTTGCACTTAAGGCTTCATCTCCAAAGGCATTTACAATACTTCTTATTGCATTTGTAGTATCTCGTTTCCCATAAAAAGAAATAGAAATATATGGAATTTGGTATTGTTCTTGCATTTTTCTAGTTAATGAAATTAAAGATTTTGCACAAACAATTACATTTAATTTTGCAGTGTGTGCCATTTGAATATTTTCAATTCTTCCATCACCTGCAAGAGTTGAGATTACTTTTATTCCTATTTTTTCAAGTAGTGGTGTGTATTGCCACATATCCCCTGTAACATTGTATTCACCAATTAGATTTATTCCAAAAGGATGAATCTCTTCTGGTTCTCTTGTTCCGATTAGTTGATGTAAAACTGATTCTCCACCAAGTCGTGAACCAAGATTTTTACCACCAACAAATCCTGGAGAGTGAATAACAACTATTGGAATACCATGTTTTTTTTCCATTCTTGAACAAGTGTTATCAATATCATCACCAATCATGGCTGTTACACAAGTTTCATATACAAAAATACCCTTTGGATTTTTATGTTCAACTATGTAGTTTATAGACTCTTCAAGTTTTTTGTCCCCACCAAAAATAATATCATTTGTATTAACATCAGTTGTGTAACCCATAACTGTATTATTAACCCCTTCATGGGAAGTTAGAGTCTGTCTTGTTTCCCAAGAAGCTCCAATACAAGTTGCTGGAGAATGAACTAAATGTATAACATCAGCAAAAGGGAAAAGTGCAATTTGAGCTCCCTCAAATGCGCAACCACCACTTGTTGCTCCTGGTTTTGGTTTATCACATGAAGATTTTTTTGTTTTATTATGTGAACAGTCACTTTCACTTAAAAGTTCTCTAATTAATTTTTTATTTACCATAACAGACTCTTTGTATTGGATTTTATTATATATGTAATGCAAGATTTATTCCTTGCTTATAAAGGAACAATAGTTGCATAGGTTAAAGTATGAAAAATAAAGGAGTAAAAGATGATAGCAATACCATTAGATAAGAAAGAATCAACGGTAATTTCTAAACTTTACGGGAACTCTGCTTATTTTGCCCTTCTAAATGAAGAGACAGGAACTTTTAAAGTTTTAAAAAATACAGCCTGTGGTGATGGAATGGATACTGCAAAGTTTATCTCTTCTTTAAAAGTGGATAGCACGATTTTTTATTATATGGGCGAAAAAGTCTATGATAATTTAAAAGAGAAAGGTCTGAAAGTTTATAGCTGTTTAAAAACTCATTTAAGTATAGATGAGATTTATCAAAATTTACTTAATGACAAATGTCAAGAAGTAACAATTGAGAATAGTTCAGCACTTTTGGATTCTGGAAATAGTGCTTGTACTTGCAAAACGAAATAATAGGTTTTAATAAATGAAAAAAGATTTGGATTATTATCTTAGTTTAAATTACCCTATTGAGAGTTATTTTGGTGAACACGAAATTGGCGATGCTTATTTAGTTGAATATATTGATTTTGATATAAAAGCTTCAAGTGAAGATTATGAAGAAGCAGTAGAATTGGCAAAAGAGTATCTAAAAAAACATCTTGAGAGAGAATTAAAATTAAATAATCCAATCCCAAATCCAAATGAAGGAACTAGATTTATGGAACATAGAGCAGCACTTGAGGCATATAAAAACAAAGATTTCAGAAAAGCACATGATATTTGGGTTGAAGAAGCCAAATTAAAAAATGACCAAGCAATGGCAAACTTAGGTTTGATGTATTTAAAAGGTGAAGGTGTTGAAAAAGATTATCTAAAAGCAAAAGAGTGGTTTGAACAATCAAGTGCTTATGATAATGATTCGGCTAATTTTAATTTAGCTTTGATGTACCAAACAAAAATTGGTGTTGAAGAAGATATTTCAAAAGCTATTGAATATTATAGACGAGCAGTTGCAAAAAATCATGTTCAAGCTGCATTTAGATTAGCTTTAATTCTTTTAAAAGATAGAACAGATTTACATGGTGTAAAAGAGGGTTTTAACTGTATGTTAAAAGCAGCACAAAATGGTCATGTAATGGCAACTGTTCAATTAACAGGTGTTGATAAACCTTTAGAAGATGGTGAATTAAATAGAAACTTTAGAAATAAATCTTTAGAAGACCAGTTAGAAATTTTAAATGATGCTCTAGAGAGATTTATTAGACCAATTTTGAAAAAAGATGGTGGAAATATAATTCTAATAGATTATATAAATGAACCAGAAATAGAGTTAAGACTTGCATATCAAGGTGCATGTGTTGGTTGTTCAATTGCTTCAACAGGAACTTATGAGATGATAAAAAATACAATTGAGCAAGTAATAGATAAAAGAGTAAGGATTTATGTATTATGAAAATCGCATTTGCATCCACTGATAATATACATGTTAACCAACATTTTGGTTGGTGCAAAGAGTTTTATATATATGAAATAGTTGAAGATTCTTACAATTTTGTAAAAAGTATAGATTCTTCAATTGAGATTTCAGATGAAATTGAAAAACTAACTTACAAAATTGAGTGTTTGGAAGATAGTGATATTTTATATGTACAACAAATTGGACCAAAGGCTTCAAGAATGGTTCAATCTTGTAAAATATTTCCTATGCAATCATCAAAAGAGAATGAAAAAATAGAAGATATTTTAAATCTACTTATAAAAATGAGATCTAATCCTCCAATATGGATGAGAAGGTTGTTAGAAAATGAATCATAATAAACCAATAGAAATAGCAAATAATATCTATTTTATTGGGGCTTTTGACCCTGATATTAGAACTTTTGATATTATTATGAAAACAGCAAATGGTTCTTCCTATAATGCATATTTAGTAAAAACAAGTGATGGTGTGATTATTGTTGATACTGTAAAATTGGGTTTTGAAAAAGAGTTTTTTTCAAAAATAGAACAACTTTGTTCATATGATGAAATAAAATATGTGATTTGTCACCACTTAGAACCAGACCACGCAGGGGCAATTCCTGAGTTAATCAAAAGAGTTCCAAATGCCAAGGTTTTAATTTCACCCCAAGCAACACCTATGTTAAAAGCAATTACAAACAATGAAAATATTAATTTTGAAACGGTTTGGACAAATAAAAGTTTAACTTTGGGCGATAAAACAATAAACTTTTTAACAACACCATATTTACATTGGCCAGAAACCATGAGTTCTTATGTGGTTGAAGACTCTTTGCTTTTTAGTGGAGATGTTTTTGGTAGCCACTATTATGATAAAAGATTGTTTGATGATTTAGTTGGGGATTTTTCTTATGCCTTTAAATACTATTATGACCATATAATGAGACCTTTTAAATCTTATGTTTTAAATGCTTTGAAGTTATATGATAAATTAGATATTAAAATGATTGCAACTTTACATGGTCCAATTATTAGAGAAAAACCATATAAATATATTGA